>SKWB01000387.1 GCA_007129135.1 Halococcaceae archaeon
AGAGGACGGTCGCGAGCTCGGCGAACAGCTCCGAGCGGTCGCGGGCGTACTCGCCCTTCCCCGTCGGCCCGGCGATCGAGGCGTACTCCTCGGTGCCGTACTGGGCGACCGTGTGGACGTAGGCGGCCCCCTCCTCCACCGTCGCGATCGCCACGTCCGGGTTCTCGGTGGCTGCGACCGCCTCCTCGAGCCGCTCGTTCTGGTCGGTCTTGAACTGCTTCTCGACCGTTATCTCCGCGCGCTCCTCGACGTTCAGCGTGTGGTGGGCGCCGAGTTGGTCCTCGCGCGAGCAGCCGACGATCACGCCCGCGACGCGCAGTCGGTTCGAGAACTTGTGGAACTCGACGGAGTCGACCTCGATCGTGACGGTGAGGTGTTCGCGCTCGCCGCCGGTGTCCCTGAGCGCGTCGTCGTCGCGGGTGATCCGGCGGGTGGTGTCGCCGGAGACGTGGTCGCCGGGTTCGAGGACGTAGTTCAGGTGCCAGAGGTCGTCGAGCGTCTCGGGGACGAGCGTCACCCGCTCGCGCCCCCCCTCGACGCGGCCTCGACTCGTGATTCGCATGGCGGATCTCTCCCCGCCGACGGTAAGTGCGTGTCGCACTCGACTCACTCGGCTGCCACGATCCCGAGCGAGAGCGCCCGCCAGGCCGCCAGGAAGAGGTAGAAACCGACGAACGCGCCGACGAGTACCAGCCCCAGCGAGGCCGTGGCGAGGCCCCCCAAGAGGCCGAGGCCGACCGCGAGTAGCCACGCCCTGGCGTACCGGGCGTCGAGACAGATCGATCCGATCGGATCGGTGTCGAGCGACGCCCCGAGGGTTCCCTCGCGGTAGGACCGGAGTAGTCCGACCGGGAGGACGTAGAGCGCGAGGAGGTAGAGCAGGAGCGTGAGGAGCGCGAAGCCGGCGGCGAGCGGCCCCGATCCGGCGTTCGCGGCCAGCACCGACAGCGAGAGCGCCATCGCGGGAACGAGCGTGTAGGCGAACGCGACGACGACCGCACGCGCACCGTCTTCGAAGAGGTCGAACCAGTCGCCGAACGCCGGCGGCTCTCCTCGCTCGGCCGCGTCGAGCACCCGAAGCACGTAGCCGGCGAGCAGGACCAACGGGAGGCCGAGGAGCCCGAAGAAGAGACAGAGCCCCCCGAGCAACGTTCGTCGGATCCAGCCGTCGCCCCGCCGGGGGTAGGTGAGCGATTCGACGAGCATACCCCGGCTTCTCGGCCGGTCGTGATATGGGTGGCGTCTCCTCACCGCTCCGTGTGGTCCCAGTCGGTCCAGTCCCGGTTCCCGTCCGGTGAGACGTCGGTCGACCAGGCCCCCGACACGCTCTCGCTCGCGGGGCTCTCCCCGCAGCCAGCGCTCTCCGTCTCGAGACTCTCGCCCGACGCCGGTTCCACGACGTGTGCCGTTGCCGGCGAGAACCCCGACCCCTCGATCGGGTCCTCGTCAGGAGCCCGCTCCGTCTCCGAGCGCGCGCGGTCGATCCCCGTCCCGTAGAGCGCGTACCGGACGGCGTCGACGTAGAAGAGGAGCCCGAACCCGACGAGGAGCGGCGCCAGTGGAAGCGCGACCGAGTAGCCGACGACCGTGACGACGGCCGCGAGGAGCCAAGCGGTCAGGTAGACCGGGCGAAGGGCGACCCGGCCGATCTCGTGGGGGGAGAAGGCCGGCCCCAGTCGGTCGTCACGGGCGTAGACCGCGAGCGCGATCGGCTCGAGGTAGCTGTAGAGCACCAGCGAGAGGCAGATCGCACCCAGAAAGACCACCGCCGTGGCGGTCGTCACCGCGTCGGCCGTCGTCCCGGTGAGCACGAGGTCCGCGGTCACGAGCGTGAGCACGAACCCGACGGCGAGGACGAACGTCGGAACCACGTACGCGAGCCCGATGACCAGTCCCGAGAGACCGTCCGCGAGGAGCCGTCGCCAGTCGGCGAACGAGGGTGGCTCTCCCGACCCCTCGGTCCGCGAACGGAGGACGGCGACGAAGTAGCCGCGGAGGAGCGCGCTCGCGAGCAGCGCGAACGGAAGGACGAAGAGGCCGATCAGGAGTATCGAGAGGGCCACTCCGACCGTCCAGAGCGCCACAGCGAGAAACGAGAGGAGTCCCCCGACCAGCAGCGTGGCGAGGGCGGTCTCGCCGCGGGTGGGGAACTCGACAGCATCGCCTAGCATTCGTGTCGGGGTTCCAGACGCCGGAGCATAAACGCCGCTACTCCTCGACGATCCGGCTGCCGCCGGGCGGGAGGAAGTGGCCGATCAGGTCGGGACTCGCCACCCGCCTGACGAACGTGGTGTCGGCGAACCGCTCCCCGAACTCCCGGTAGATCCGTTTGGCGACGTCGTTCCCCGCGTACCTGCCGGGCTCGATCCGGACCGACGTCTCGGCGCGTCCGGTGATCGCCGACGGCGGCCCGCCGATCACCTGGGTTCTCGGCTCGCACTGGATCCCGACGGCGACACCCACCGGCGTGTCCTCGTAGTAGGTCCGCTCGCCGCGGATCACGAACGAGCCCTTCTCGACGAACTCGCCGCTCTC
>SKWB01000174.1 GCA_007129135.1 Halococcaceae archaeon
CCCGGGCTGGTCGTCGCGTCGTTCGTCGTCGCGATATCGATCCTGAACAAGAAGGTGATGTTCATCGTCGAGGGGCTGATGCACCCGTCGGTCCCGCCGCTGACGAACCTCTACCCGGCCGGGTTCTACTTCCCGAACTGGGTCGAGTGGTCGCTGTCGCTCGGGACGGTCGCGGCGGTCGGACTCGGCTTCGTCGTCATCGGTAAGGTGATCCCCATGATCGAACTCCACGCGCTCGACGAGGGCGTCGAGACGGAGGTGGAGCCGTGACCCACGGTGCCGAGCACATCGGCCTGATCGTCATCTTCGGGGTCGTCATGCTCCCGGTGTACGTGATGTTCGCCGGGTGGTTCTTCGGGAAGCCCCGCGACTACCGGACGGTGGGGATCACGGTCGGGTACATGCTCGCGTTCACGGTGGCGATGGTGATCGGCCTCGCCGTCCTCGGCGGCGTCATCTCGCTGGTCGTCCCCCCGTAAGCAGCTACCCGGATCGTCGGCCGCGGGGTCACGAGAGGACGTGGCCGTCTCGCGGTGCTGACGGTCTCGGTCCTCAACGGGACGTTTCGTCCGCCAGCGAGCGGACGAGCGTCGCCTCGACGGCGTTCAGTCGCTGGGAAACCGCGGACTTCGAGACGCCGAGGCGCTCTGCGAGCTCCTCGAGGTCCGCCCCCCGCGGCCGGTCGTAGTAGCCCGTCTCGATCGCGACCGTCACGGCCTCGCGTTGCTTCGGCGTGACGTCCGTCGCGTCCACCTCCAGGGATCCCGAACCGGAGCCCTCGCCGATCCGGCTGATCCGCCGCACCGAGACCGAGGCGCCGGTCCCGGTGAGCCCCGCCACGATCGGCCGGAGCGCGGCCCGATCCTCGAGCCGGAGGGAGACGATCAGCCTGCCGTCGCGCACGCCGGTGACGATCGGAACGCAGTCGTGGCGATCGAACACCGTACAGACACACCGCTCGGAGACCGGCGTCCTGACGTAGCTGGTCTCGGACTCCGTGCCGTCGGAGACGGTCATCTCCGCGTGACAGGTCCCACAGTCGTCGTCCTGACAGCCGCCACCGGAAACGTGTCGTGTTACACCCGTCGCGTGTGTCGAATCCCCGACGACGCCGCAGCCGACCTCGGGGTGCGGTTCGATCTCCAGCCGGATCCGTACCGGCGCTCCGACGGGATCGTCGTCCCTGTTACTGTGGGTATCGCTCGGCATAGTCCCTTCACCTAGCGAGTGCCTCGTAGGAGGTGGCTATAGCCCTGCTCTCCGTTCCCACCCGATGAGAACCGGGTCGGACGCCGGGCGGTTCCCACTCCGTGAGAATCGCGGAAACCACTACCCTCCCGGACGATCGATACGGTCGTATGTCACGATCACGACCCCGGTCGGTCCCGGACGGGCCCCTCTCCGAGGAGAAGGAGTGCGATCCGGACCGGTTCGCGACACTGCTCGCCGACGACGCCGCCCGTGCGATGCTCGCGAGGGCCGACGAGCCGGTCACCGTCGGCGAACTCGCCGTCGAACTGGAGCTTCCCCCGTCGACCGCTTACAGGAAAGTCGCGACGCTCTGCGAGGCGGGGCTGCTGACGGAGATCCGCCGCTTCCGGAACGACAACGAACCCGAGGAGTACGTGCGTGCGTTCGACAGCGTCTCCGTGGTCCACGGCGATTCGACGAGCGTCGAGTGCGTCACGAAGGGGATGGTGATCTGCCGGACGGAGGGCTGAGCCGGTCCGGACCGCAGGACTACGTTCCGGTCGCCGCCTCCACGCTCGCGCTCGCATCGACCGTGATCTCCTGTCCGTCGCTCGTGACCGTTCTTCCCCGTCCGGCGAAATATACCTACTCGCCTCACCCGTCCGTACGGACGTACGGCAGTCGGTAGGGTGACCGCAACCGCCATCGGGGGTTTAAAGCCACGGTACCGAGTCGTCGAAACGACGACTACCGATGCTCCCGCTCGCGACCGGCCCCTCGCTCACCCCGCCGTTCGACGACCCGATCCTGATCTTCGCGATCGCGATGTGCGCGTTCCTCCTCGCGCCGCTGCTCTTCGAGCGCTACCGCCTTCCGGGCATCATCGGGGTGATCGTCGTCGGGGCGGCGATCGGTCCCAACGGGCTCGGCCTGCTCGACCGGACCGAGACGTTCGTCCTCCTGGGCGAGGTCGGCCTCGTCTACCTGATGTTCGTCGCCGGCCTGGAGATCGACCTCGACGAGTTCGTCGAGAACCGCGAGATGAGCGTCGTCTTCGGCGCGCTCTCGTTTCTCCTCCCGCAGGTCGTGGGCACCGCCTTCGGCCTCTACGTCCTCGACTTCGACCTCCCGACCGCCGCGCTCTACGCTGCGATCTTCTCGTCGCACACCCTGCTCGCCTACCCGATCGTCAACCGGCTCGGGATCGTGAAGAACGACGCCGTGACCGCGGCGATCGGCGGGACGATCCTCACCGACACCGCGGCGTTGCTCGTCCTCGCCATCGCGATCGGCGCGGCGGCGGGCGACCTCACGCTCGGCTTCTGGGCCGAACTCGGA
>SKWB01000340.1 GCA_007129135.1 Halococcaceae archaeon
CCGAGAGCACGAGGGTCCTGACGAGCACCTCGCCCGCCTCCGGGTCCGGCACCTCGCCCTCTCGCAGTTCGAAGTCGTCCGTAGTCGGTTCTCCGTCCGGTCGGCTCGCGAGCACCCACTCACGGTTCGTCTTCTCCATAGCCGACGTGACGGTGCCACGGCCAAGAGGGTTGGGCATCCGGGGAGATACTGTCGGTCCGTCGATCGAACTCGAATGGAGTCGGAGCGGGGGACGACCGGCTTACAGCCGCAGGTGTCCCGGCCGATCGAGCATCTCGAGCTGTTCGAGCAGCCCGAGACGGTCCTCCTCGATCCAGATCTCGGCGATCTCGTCGCCCTCGGTCCGGTACATTGCGATCCCGCTCCACTCGGCCTGCTGCCCGCTCGGCTCGACGCCCTCGTACTCGCCGGTGTGCGTCCCGCTGACGGTGTAGCGGACCGCGACGACGTCGCCCTCGGCGATCATCACGTCGGTCGTCCCCGAGTAGTCGGGGAACGTCTCGAAGTGCGCGTCGAGAAAGCCCTCGATCTCCTCGAGGCCACGGAGCTCCCTGCCGAGGCCGTGTTCGACGACGTCCTCGGCGAGCAGCTCCGCCATCGTCTCCCTGTCTCGTTCGTTGAACGCGTTCAGATACCGCCTGACCAGTGTCGCGTTTCCGTTCGTTGTCATGGGTCGCCTCCGCTCGGCGCGCCGTGCGCCACTCGGAGTTCGGCAGCCATCGTGTTAGGTGTTAGCTTGCACGGTGTACTGTTGTGCTAACGACCTGTCGGAAAACAGCCGCCGAAGGTACACGGTTTCGAAAGGGGACGTTCGGCAGGACTATACCGAGAGATATGTGTCCACCACGACCGGCATATGACCGCTGAGATCGATCCACTCGTCGTAGTCGCCAATCCAACAATCGAAGTGGACGTCCGCCAGCACCGTGGGAACGAAGACGTAGTCGATGTGATAGCCACGATCACGTTTCTTATGCATATAGAACGTCGGATCGTCCTCGTTACCGAACTCACACGACTCCGAAACGTGGTACGCGCCCTGGAGGGCTTTGTCGTGCAGTTCGGCTACGACATCGGCAAAGTCACCGTAGAGCGGGTACTTCGGGGACGTGTCCCATCGAACGTTCCAGTTGAAATCACCGGCGACGACGGTCTCGGAGTCAACGAACTCCGAATAGTCGTCCAGCGCTGTGTACACCTGACCGATGTACCGCTTCCTGTGCTCCGTTTCGTCGTTCATCGCCCACACACCGAGGATATCGATCGGGAGATCCGTGCGTACGGGGAGTGTGTATCGGCTGGCGCTCTCGGTCCCTTCGAGACGCTCTATTCGACCCCGATTTCGTGAGAACACTCCCAGACCGTTGTGTTCGTTGTCCCCCACCCACTCCCACGCGGAGAATTCCTCCCAGGTACCCCGAGCAGCCGGGCTTTCACACTCTTGGACGATCGCGATATCCGGGTCGAGTTCGAGGAGCTTGTCCTTCTTCTCACGGAACGCCATGTTGCAATTCCAGCTCACGATCCTCATCGAATAGACGAGCGTTCTCGATACACTGCTATATCTCTGAGGTCGCGATTATCGAGTCGCTCCGTCCAAACGAAAGCGATAGAGGTCAGATGCCGATTTGACCATCCGTCATGTTCATAGTACTATATATCGAGTGGTGTGTATGAACCGACGTGTGTTCCTCGCAGCGGTCGGCGGCGGAGGGATCGGTGTCTACGCTACCGCTCGATACCGGTGGGAGCAGGCGGTTCGCGACGTTCACGCGGAGGGCGACGGCCAGCCGGACGACCATCCCCTCCGGTACGCCGTCGAGGTGCTCGGCCGGGCGACTCGCTCCGATCCGGCACGGATCCGTGTCAGCGTGACGAACGTGACGGACACCCCGCGCGAGTTCTTCGCAGGAGCCCATCCACCGTTCGAGACCTTCTGGGGGGACGAAGTCGACGGGGATGGACAGCTCGTCATCGTTCCGGACGATCGGGAAGCGCTGACGCAGCGGGATCGGAGCATCGGCGACGTCGTACCACGGAGACCGAGAGTCACGACCGGCTGCTGGCAGGCACGGGGTGAGATCGGCACGCTCGATACCGAGTTCGGGGCGACGCTCGACCCCGATGAGACCCTGGACGAGCGCTACACGCTCCTCGCAAGCGTGAGCAGTCCCCATTGCATGCGTTCGGGCACGTACCGGTTCGAGGAGTCGATCAGCGTCGACGGATACGGGACCGACGACTGGGGGTTCACCGTTGAGATCGGCGACTAGTGGTCGGTGTGACTGTGCACCGATTCGACCATCAGATGGCGTGCGGTCGATACCGGAACGCCTCGCACCGATCAGTACGAGCGCCGTGCAGCCGGACCGATCACAGCACGACGAGCGCCACCCACATCGCCACGCCCGCGCCGACCGGGATCGAGATGTTGTCGTCGATCACGTAGTCGCGGACGATCAGGGGTACGCCGTCCGCGAGCGCCGCGACGAGCGCCCCG
>SKWB01000081.1 GCA_007129135.1 Halococcaceae archaeon
AGCACGTCGTCGGTTCTCCCTCGCGTGCGGACCTGACGGCACAGTACGGCTGGCTCCGGATCGAACCGTTCACCCTCGACCACGCTTATCACGCCGCGGCGCTCGAGGCACCCCTCTACGAGGACCCCGACGTGAACCGAGACGCCATCACCTCGCTCTCGGGTGACGTCCTGATCGCCGGGGTCGCGCGATCGCTCGAAGCCACCGTCGTAACGAGGAACGTCGCCGATTTCGAGCGGTTGGAGGGTGTCGCCGTCGAGTCGTACTGATCGCTCGAGGAGCACGCAGAATATCCGTTCCGCGTTCGTCGTCCGTCTATGACCCGCGAGACCGCCACCTGCGTCGGCTGTGGTGAGGAGACGGCGATCGAGGAGGAAGTAACGAGCCCGGTCTGTTACCGGCCGCTCTGTCCGTCGTGTCGCGAGGAGACCGACTAGAGGTAGCCTTCCGAGACGAGCAGTTCACCGTTCAGGACGCTCGCGCCCGCGGCACCCCGGAGTGTGTTGTGCGCGAGGCAGTTGTACTGGATCCCCGACACCGTCTCCCTGATCCCCCCGACGGTGACCTGCATCCCGTCTTCGCGTTCTCGGTCGAGCCGTGGCTGCGGGCGGTCCGGGTCGTCGAAGACGTGGATCAACGGGTCGGGCGAGGAGTGGAGCGAGAGCGAAGGTGCCTCACCCATCGCCGCCTTCGCCTCGGCGACGCTCATCTCCTCTTCTACCTCGGCCCAGACGTTCTCCAAGTGGCCGTCGAGCGTCGGCACGCGGTTACAGGAGGCAGAGACCTCGACCCCGTGGTGTGAGAGCTCCGCGCCGTCGAAGCTCCCGAGGAGTTTCCGGGTCTCCGTCTCCATCTTCGGCTCCTCCCCGCCGATGTGCGGGATCACGTTGTCGATGATCTCCATCGAGGTGACCCCCGAGTAGCCCGCTCCGGAGACCGCCTGGAGGGTGGCGACGTGGACACGCGAGAGGCCGTAGGCGTCGAGCGCCTCCAGGGTGGGGACCATCGTGATCGTCGAGCAGTTCGGGTTCTTCACGAGCGCGCCGTCCCAGTTCCTCGAATCTCGCTGGACTTCGAGGAGGTCGAGGTGGTCGTGGTTCACCTCGGGGATCACGAGGGGGACGTCGTCGGCCATCCGGGCGTTCGAGGAGTTCGACGAGACGACGTAGCCGGCCTCGCAGAACGCCCGCTCGACGCGCTCGCCGACGCTCGAGGGGAGCGAGGAGAAGAGCAGGTCGACGTCGTCGGAGACCGCCGCGGGATCGGTCTCGGTCACCGTGATCTCGCCGATCTCCTCGGGAATCGGCGTCCCGATTCGCCACTTCGCGGCCTCTTCGTACGTCCGCCCGGCGCTCTCCCCGCTCGCGGTGAGCGCGCCGATCTCGAACTCCGGATGCGGGTCGAGCAGTTGGACGAGTCGCTGGCCGACGGCGCCGGTCGCGCCGAGGATGCCGACAGTGGTAGACATTGCCACCGGTAGGCTCTCGCTCCATCAAAACCGTTTGGATCGGCGCTCTCTGCGCAAGGTTCGCCGGAACGTCGCGGACGGTGCGGCCGCTCGCCGGTCGGTGACCTGCTCGCAGGAACCCTTACGCGCTCGCGGCCTGGGCCTTCCGGGTGACGTAGCCCGCGATGCGGTTTCTGACGCCCTTCGACTCGATGTTCGTGAGCTCTCGCACGCTCTCTTTGTTGTGCTCGAAGTCGTCGTTGAACGCTTCCGGGTACTGTTCGAGCAGCCGCGCGCCCGTCTTCTTGACGTAGGCCGGTTTGATCGCCATGGCTCACCTACCTCGCTCGCGCTCTAAAAGGATTCGTTCTCCCGCTCCTCGTTCCAGCCGGTGAGCTCGCCGATCCGGGCGAACGCCTCGCGCTCGCGTTCGCCCCCGCAGCGCCCGACGACCGACTCGTAGTACGAGAGCCGGGAGAGAAGCGTCTCCCGGTCGTACTCGGGGACGTCGAGGCGCGAAGCCGCGACCGTCGCGTCGATCACGGCGAAGTAGCCGCGGTTCGTCGTCGGGACCGTCTGGCTCAGGAGCTCCGACTCGACCGGGGTGAGCGCCCACGTCTCCCGTCGGGTTCCTCCCCGCTCGTCGGTCCCGATCCGGTCGACGGCGACCCGGACCCAGGCGTCGGCCGAGTCGTCGACCGGCTCGTCCAGTTCGGTGATCCCCAGCGCGGCCTCGACGAAGACCCGTGGATCCCGGGTGAACTGGACCACGCCCTCGCCCTCCCGCTCGAAGTTCCGTCGCGTGCGGGTGTTGCCCCAGGTCGTCGCCGTCACTGGATCGCCCGCGAAGAGACCGAGCGCGGCGAGGTTCCACCGCCCGTTCGGGCCGTAGGTCGCGACGAGGGACTCGGTGACGCCGTCGAGGGAGACCGGCCAGCCCTCACCCTCGCTTCTCTCCAAAGTCACACCGAAAGCCCCCGCTCGAGGGCGACGAACAGCGCCGCGCAGGTGAGGTCGGCGGTCGTCCCCGGGTTGATCCCCCGGTCGACGAACTCGTCGGCGAGCGCCTCCGCGGCGTCGAGGTCGCCGTCGATCGACCCCGCACGCTCCATCACTTCGTGTGCCACGTCGAGACCCCGATCGACCGCGACGAGCGTGTCCGGCTCCTGTGCGAGCAGCGAGAGGAACGCCCGGGCCGCTCGGTCCGTGACCGGCCCGTCGTCCGTGAGGATCACCTCGGCGGCCGCGAACGTCCGGGGGAACCCCTCGACCCACTCGCGGGCGTTCGCGTCCCCGGGGTGGCCCTCGCGCGGCTCCGCCGAGAGGGCCATCACGTCGAGGAGGGTGAGCCCCCGTTCGCGAAGCGTCGGTGCCGCCGCGGTACCGCGCCGCACGTCGAGCGCAGCGGCGTCTCCGGGCGGCTCTCCGACCGCGACGTCGACGTGTTCGAACGCCCGGTAGAACGCCACGGAGTCCTCGACCGAGGTGTCCTCGACGACCGTACGGACCCCCTCGCGCGAGAGTCGGCCCTCGCTCGCCGCCCGGACGAGCGGGACGAGCAGGAGCAGGCAGCCGAACTGCGTGTTCCCGCCCTCCTGCTCGGCCATCCCGGCGACCGCCCGTTCGAACGCCGTTCCCACAGGGTCGCCCGCCTCGGCGAGCCGCAGTCCTCCGCCTGCGCCGATCGCCCCCGCGAGGAACTGTTCGAAACGGAGCCCCTCGAGGTCCCGATGCCGGTCGACGTTGCCCGGTTTCGGCGTTCCCGCGACCTCAAGCAGGAGCGCGAGCTGGGCGTTCTCGGCGGGTCCTCTCGACACCGGCTCCGTGCTCACGCGGTCACCTCCCGCTCGAACCACCGATCGGTCGTCCCCCGAACCTCCCGCAGTACCGCGGGGTCGTCGCTCGCCCGGGCGACGCTCACCGCGTCCGCCCCGAACGTCAGGTACTCCTCGGTGCTCTCTCCGTCCCGCACCCCGTTGTTCGCGATCACGAAGAGGTCACACGCGTCGGAGACGTCCCGGATAACGTCCTCCGAGTCCATCGCATCGACGTGGATCGCGGCCCCACCCGCGCGCTCGATCTGCCGGCTCAGATCGACGAGCACCACCCCCGGAACCTCCGCACGGACCTTCACCGAGACCGCGGCTCCCGTCTCGCTAGCCGCCCGGACCTGCTCTGCGAGCCGGTCTCCGTCCCGCAACAACGACTCGCCGGCGCCGGCGGCGCACATCTCGTCCTGTCGACAGTGGGCGTTGATCTCACAGATCGCTCCGTACCCCTCACAGACCGCCGCGACCGCACGGATCGGCTTCGTGTTCGCTGCCCGGACGTTGATCGCGGGACGGATCTCCGTCCCGGAGAGCGCCCCTAGCTGGGAATCGACGAACGCGAGCGGATCCGGTGGGAGGAACTCCTCCCGGTCGCGGTCGGTCATCTCCCGCGCCGCGGCCCTCGTCTCCGGATCGAGTGCGATCCCGCCGAGAAACGCACACCCGACGTGTCCCTCTGCCGCCCGTGCCCACGCGGCGTCCGATCGGCCGCTGAGGCTCGCGAGCGCCACCCGAGGCGCGAACATCAGGCCACCTCCGAGAGCAGCCGATCGACCACGCTGGCGACGCGCGCGGCGTCCGCCGGTGACTCCATGCGCGTGTCGGTCCGCACGACCGGTCGCTCTAACTCCGTTTCGTCGTCCTCGTCGAGCACGAACCCGTCGGCGAACGGGTAGGCCTCCGCGACGCCACGGGTGCTCGGGTCGTGCCCCGTCGCCGCCATCAGGTCGCCCGCCGGTCCGGAGAAGACACGGTCGCCGACGAACGGCGAGACGGCCACCACGGGCGTCGCCGAGAGAGCCCGTTCGACCCCTGGGAGCGCGAGCATCGGGCCGATGCTCGTCACCGGGTTCGACGGTCCGATCACGACCGGATCGGCGAGCGCCCCCAGCACCTGGGACGTGGCTTCGGCGTCCGAAGCCCCGCGGAACTCCACCGCCTCCACTCGGGGCTCGCCCCGGCGTGCGACCCACCACTCCTGGAAGTGCATTTCTCCACTCTCGGTGTGGATCAGCGTCGCGACCGGGTCGTCGCTCATCGGCACCAGGGTGAGGTCGACGTCGAACGCCCGCGCGAGCGTTCTCGTGACCGCCGTGAGCGAATACCCCTCGTCGAGCAGGCCCGTCCGAGTGAGGTGGACCGCCCGATCCCGGTCGCCGATCGTCATGAACTCCGCGACGCCCGAAAACCGCCGCCATTCGGCGATCTCCCTCCCGGTGATCTGCCGGTCCTCGGGGAGGTATCGCGGCCCGGTCTCGAGGTCGGCGGCCTCGGCGATCGAGTGAAGCCGGTCGTGTGTCTCGTGGCTGTCGCCCTCGATACCCCACCAGGTCTCCGTATCCAGGACGCCCCCACGTTCGAAGAGCACCGTGTCGATGTCGGGAGAGACGAACAGCCCACCGAGTTCGACGTCGTCGCCCGTGTTTCCGATCACGGTGAGGTCGTCGAGGTCGAAGACCGCATCGGCTCCCGAGAGGAGTTTGGGCGTCCCCGTCCCGCCCGAGAGGAACGTCGTCATTGTGCCGGTTCGGACCTCGTTGGTCATAAACACACGGCTCTGTCGACTCGCTCGGTGCGGTCTGCGGGCGGAGGGAGAACCCGCTCTCCGTCGACTGCCGATCGAAAAAGAGCTCCGGCCGGAGTTCAGTGCGTCGCGTGGGTGTGTTCTCGCAGCCCGTCCACGTCGTCGAAGCCCTCGCCGCAGAGCCCACACTCGTTGTGGTGGAGGGCGACGTGCTGGTTGACCGCGGCGGCGCTCTGGAACTCCCCGTCACAGCTGGTACAGGTGTATGCCATCTCGTTAATAACCGAGAGGCCGCCCACGGATAACGGTTCCTGCGAACTCTCTGCACCTCGTTCCGGACGGTTTAACAACCGATCTCGGCCGGTTCGTATGCGAGTCGACGGTGAGCGTTTAACAGCTGTGGCGACCAACCCCGCGCATGAAGACGATCAAGGACAGCGTCCACGACCACATCGAGGTCGACGGGGTGGGTCGGGCGCTACTCGACACGCCCGAGGTCCAGCGCCTGCGGCATATCCGCCAACTCGGGACGGTCTCGTTCGTCTACCCCTCGGCGAACCACACCCGATTCGAGCACTCGCTCGGGGTCTACCACCTCGCCTCGCGCGCGCTCGACCAGCTCGGTATCGAGGGGAAGAACGCCCGACGGATCGAGGCCGCGGCGATCCTCCACGACGTCGGCCACGGCCCGTTCAGCCACAACGTCGAGGACGTGATCGAGCGCTACACCGGTCGCCGCCACGACGAGGTCGACGACCTGCTCGCGGAGGGGGAGATCGCGGCGATCTTGGAGGAACACGACCTGGACCCCGAGCGGGTGGCGGGCGTCGTCGCCGGCGAGGGGGAGTTCGCGGGGCTCGTCTCGGGCGAACTCGACGTCGACCGGATGGACTACCTCGTGCGGGACGCCCACCACACGGGCGTCCCGTACGGCACGATCGACCACGGCCGGCTCGTGCGCGAGCTCCGGATCAGCGAGGGGAGGGTCGTCCTCGACGAGGGAAACGTCCAGACCGCAGAGAGCCTGCTGATCGCCCGGGCGCTGATGAACCCCACGGTCTACAGCCACCACGTCGCCCGGATCAGCAAGGCGATGTTGCGCCGCGGCGCCGAACGGCTGATCGCGGTCGGCGAGGTCACGCCCGAGGAGCTCAGGCGGATGGACGACCACGACCTCCTCTGTACGCTCAGGGAGTGCGATCGGACCGAACGGCTCGCCGATCGCTTCTTCCGACGGGACCTGCTCAAGCGTGCGGTCTGGGCCGAACTCCCGGACGTGCCGGACGCCGTCCTCGACCTCTCGTTCGACCTCCTGAGGCGACACGAGCGGGAGATCGCCGAGGAGGCCGGCGTCGACCCCGAAGGGGTGATCCTCGACGTGCCGGGCCGACCGCGGATACGGGAGTCGACCTCGCGGGTGATCGTCAACGGCGAGGTGAGACAGCTAGAGGAGCAGTCGCCGCTCGTGCGTACGCTCCAGCAGGCACAGATAAACGAGTGGCGTCTCGGCGTCTACACGGAGGGTGAACAGCTCGATGCGGTCGGGCGCGCCGCGGAGAGGGTGCTGGCGCTCGAGACGGACGGGGCGCTCGTCAGCGACGTCGCGCCCGGCCTCCGGACGACGCTCGACCGGTTCGGGCCGTGACCGTCGACCACGACCGGGGAGTTCTTGCACGCGAGCGAGAGAGTGGGCGTATGATCGTCGAGGGGGTCCTCCTGACCGGTCGCTCGTTCGAGCCGCGGGAGGGGCGGCTGGTGATCGAGGACGGCCGGATCGCCGCGATCGAAGAGGAGCGCGTCTCGAGCGATCACCTGCTGGTCCCGGCGTTCGTGAACGCCCACACGCACATCGGGGACTCCATCGCGAAGGAGGCGGGGGCGGGGCTCTCGCTGGCCGAACTCGTCGCGCCCCCGGACGGGCTGAAACACCGCCTGCTCCGGGCAGCGGAACGTGAGGAACTGATCGCGGGAATGCGCCGGAGCGTCCGACTGATGGCGTCCACCGGCACCGCCGCGTTCGCCGACTTCCGCGAGGGCGGGATCGACGGCGTCAGCGCGCTGCGCGAGGCGACCGACGGGATCGACATCGAGGGCCTCGCGTTCGGCCGGGACGAGCGGGGCGTTCTCTCTGTCGCCGACGGCTACGGTGCCAGCGGTGCGGCCGACGCCGACTTCACGGACGAACGCCGCAGGGCGCGCGAGGCGGGCAAGCCGTTCGCGATCCACGCGGGTGAGAACCGTACGGACGACATCGAACCCGCGCTCGACCTCGATCCCGACCTCCTCGTCCACATGGTACAGGCGAGCGACGACCACCTGCGCCGGGTCCAAAAAGGGGACACTCCGGTGGTGATCTGTCCCCGATCGAACCTCGTCTCCGGCGTCGGCCTCCCGCCGATCGAGGCCCTCACCGAACACACGACGGTCGCACTCGGGACGGACAACGTGATGCTGAACGCCCCCTCGATCTTTCGCGAGATGGAGTTCACCGCGAAGCTGACCGATCTCCCCGCGCCGACGGTCCTGGGGATGGCGACCCACGCCGGTGCGGAGGTTCTCGGCCTCGGCTGTGGGACGATCGAGGAGGGAAAGGAGGCGAGGGTCGTCGTGCTGGACGGCGACTCCGACAACCTCGCCGGCGCGCGAGATCCGGTCAGAGCGGTGGTTCGCCGGGCCGGCGCGGACGACGTGGTCGACGTGCTCTGAGCGACCCGCTCGTGTCCCGTGTCGACGTGTGCCAAACAGTTATGTCCCGACGGGGGAAACGACCGGGCGAGCGATGTACGATCGCATCCTCGTCCCGACGGACGGCTCCGCCGGCGTCGAGCGCGCCGTCGAACACGCGGCCCGTCTCGCGCTCGCCCACGACGCGACGCTCCACGCGGTCTACGTCGTCAACACCGCGAGCTTCGCGAGCCTCCCGATGGAGACCTCCTGGGAGGGCGTGAGCGACATGCTCCGAGAGGACGGCGAGGAGGCACTGGAGCGTGTCGAGCGGATCGCTCGGGGTCACGGCGTCCCGGTCGACTCGACGGTCATCGACGGCTCGCCGAGCCGCGAGATCGTCCGGTACGCGAGCGAGAACGGGATCGACCTGATCGTGATGGGCACCCAGGGCCGCGGCGGGATCGACCGACTCCTGCTCGGCAGCGTCGCCGAACGCGTCGTCCGCTCGGCCCCCATGCCGGTGCTCACGGTCCGACTCGGCGGACAGGAGGTCGAAGAGGAGGTCTCGACCTCGGCCGAGGCCAAACGGCGCTGACGGGGATCCCCTCGCGATCGGGACGTTCCTCTGTCCCTCCGATCACCCGATCTCGGCGATCCCCGTAGCTTACTGTGACCGTCCCGTACGGGAGCTATGCGACGGGTTCGCCTCGACGAGGTCGACGCGCACGACGTGGGGGTCGAAGGCCGCTGCAGCGGTCGGCGGCTTAGCGACCCGCTCCGAACGGAGGGCCTCGCGATCAACCACTACCGCATGGCGCCGGGCGAGCGGCTGTGGGGGCTCCACGCCCACGTCGACCAGGAGGAGGTCTACCTCGTCACCGAGGGTGCAGTCACGGTCGAGACGGAAGCGGGAACGACCACTGTGCGCGCGAACGAGGCGATCCGCTTCGCCCCCGGGGAGTTCCACTGCGTGCGGACCGACGGATCCTCCGCCGCGCTCTACGCGTTCGGCGCACCCCGCCAGTCGGACGAACTGCGCGTTCCCAACCCGTGTCGGGAGTGTGGCTGCAACGCGACGGAGCCCGTGGTCGGTGACGGGGGAGAGGGCGTGCTCCGGTGTCCGGACTGCGGCGCAACGTCCGCGGTCGCGTGTCCCGACTGTGGCTCCGAGGAGATGCGAGCGACCCTCGCGGCCGACGGGGAGACGGTTCTCGATAGCTGTGTCGACTGCGGGTACGAATCGCCCGTCTCGCGGTTCTAAGCCCTACTCGACCGGTCTGAGGTGCTCGCAGTCACCCGCGTGGACCCGCCGGGTACCACCCTCGGTCTCGACCACTAGCGTTCCGGGCCCCTCGACGTCGACCGCCCGCCCACGTATCTCTCCGGTCGCCGTCTCGACCCGGACCTCGCGCCCGAGCGTGATCGCGTGCCCGCGCCAGGCGTCGAGGACCCCATCGGGATCCCGGCGGAGCGCCTCGAACCGGTCGACGACGTTCGCGACGACCGACCGTCGCTCGACTGACCCGATCTCCTCCGCTAAGCTCGTCGCGCCCTCCGGGAGCGCCGCTGCACCGACGTTCGCGTTGATCCCGATACCGACGACCACCCACGAGGCCCGGTCGGCCTCGCCCTCCATCTCCGTGCGGATCCCGGAGAGCTTCCGTTCTTCGGGCCCGACAAGGACGTCGTTCGGCCACTTGATCCCGGCGTCGACGCCGAGGTCTCTTGCGACCCCGGTGACCGCGACCGCCGCGGCGAGGGTCAAAAGCGGTACCCGTGCGGGCGACAGATCGGGTCGAAGCAGTAGACTCACGTAGATCCCGCCGCTCGGCGAGGACCACGCCCGGTCGAGTCGGCCCCGACCACCGGTCTGTTCGTCGGCGACCACGAGTAGCTCGTCCGCTCCCTTCTGGGCCAGTTCGCGCGCGCGAGCGTTCGTGCTCGGAAGCGTGTGATGGAACTCGACGTCGTACGTGCTCTCGAGGTCGTACTCGATCGCCGCCGCGCCGAACTCCGGGACCGATTCGAGCGTGTACCCCTCGTCGCTCTCGATCCCGAAGCCCTCCGCCCTGAGTGTCTCGACGTGG
>SKWB01000363.1 GCA_007129135.1 Halococcaceae archaeon
CTCAGAGCCCCGCGAGAACCTCGTCCGCGGCGTCGAGGTACTCGGTCAGGTGGTCGTCGCCGTGGGCCGCCGAGAGGTGGTGACGTTTGTACGGGTTCGGCGTGAAGAACTGTCCGCGTTCGCGCATTCCCCTCGCGTACTCCCTGAACCGCTCCTCGTCGAGTCCGAGCACGTCGTCGTAACTCCTCGGCTCGCCGGTGACGCCGAACTGCGGGCTGAAGATCGAGCGGTAGCCGACCACCCTCGCCTCGATCCCGCGGTCGGAGAGCAGGTCACGCAGCCCCTCGCGGTAGCGCTCGCCCAGGTCGGTGAGGTGGTCGGTGACGCCCTCGTCTTCGACGACCCGGAGCGTCTCCTTCGTGGCCGCGAGACCGATCGGGTGGCCCGAGTAGGTGCCGCTGATCACCACGCCGCTCGTGTTGTCGCCGCCAGCTTGCGCGAGTATCTCCTCCCTGCCGCCGACGGCAGCGACCGGGTAGCCGTTGCCCATCGCCTTCGCCAGGCAGGTGAGGTCGGGCGTCACGTCGAAGACCCCCTGTGCGCCGTGGATGGAGTGTCGGACCCCCGAGATCACCTCGTCGAAGATCAGCGGGACGCCCGCCCGCTCGGTCGCCTCCCGGAGCGTGGAGAGGAACTCCTCGGTCGGCAGGAGACAGCCCACCGAGTGCGGGATCGGCTCGAGGATCACGCAGGCGACGTCCTCGCGCTCGTCGAGCGTCTCGGCCAGCGCGTCGGGGTCGTTGAACGGGAGGACGAGCGTGCTGTCGAGCGCCGCCCCGAGCATCCCCTCGGACTCCGGGTACGGCTCTCCTGCGTGCTCTGCTGGCGGGTAGACGTTCTTGTCGACGTAGTCGTGCCAGCCGTGGTAACAGCCCTCGAACTTGATCACCGTCTCCCTCCCCGTGTGTGCCCGAGCGAGCCGGATCGCGTGGTAAGTCGCCTCGGTACCACTGTTACAGAACTTGAGCGCCTCGATCCCGGGGAAGAGGTCGACCAGCCGTTCCGCGACCTCGACCTCGAGGTTCGTGGTGCCGGCCCCGAAGAGGACGCCCCGGTCGATCACCTCGTGGGCCGCTCTGTCCACCTCCTCGTGGCCGTGGCCGAGGACGATTGGCCCGAACGCGCAGTGGTAGTCCGTGAACCGGGTGCCCTCGACGGTCTCGAGCGTCGTCCCGTGTGCGCGCTCGAAGGCGACCGGACCCGACTCGTGTGCCTGGGCCCTGAGCCCGGTCTGTGCGCCGCCGGGGATCACCCGTCGCGCGCGCTCGACGACGCGCTCGCTCGTCTCGCGCTCTACTCGTTCCTGTTCGCTCACGATCGATCGGCTCCCGTGTACATCGCTCGCCTCGGACGCCGCCCGGACACTTAAAACCGGCTCAGTACGGGTAGTCCATCTGCGCGGCGACCGCCTCCCTGGTCTCCGCACCGTCGAGGCGCTCGACCAACGCGAGTCCGAGGTCGAGGCCCGAGGTGACGCCCCCCGCGGTGACGACGTCGCCGTCGTCGACCACCCGCTCTCTCACGACGGTGCAGTACTCGGAGAGGTCGTCGTAGGCCGAGGGGTGAGTCGTCGCGCGTCGCCCGTCGAGGAAGCCCGCCGCGCCGAGCAGCAGCGAGCCGGTACAGACCGACGAGAGCAGGTCGACGTCCGCGGTGTCGAGCCAGGCGAGAAAGCCCTCGTCGTTCCGGAGGGTTCGGGTAGCGAAGCCCCCCGGGACGACGAGCAGGTCGTAGCGGTCGAGCGGTCGCGAGACGGTGTCGACACCGATCTCCACCCCCGCAGCGGCCGCGACCCGTTCGCGCCGGCCACAGATCTCCCAGGAGACGTCCTCGCGAAAGCCCATCGTCGCGAGGCGCGTGAGCGGGTCGTAGACGCCGACGAAGTCGAGTGCGGTCATCCCGTCGAAGACGACGAAACCGATTCGCATGGGGTGGGTTGGAAGCCGGAGGTCTTGCCCGTTGTGCTCGGTTCGCAAGCTCCTTACTCGGAGCCTCCGAGAGCCGACTATGCGACTGGAGATCGACCGAGAGCGGTTACGAGGCGATATCGAGGCGAACGCGGCGTTCGGGGCGGTCGAGGGCGAGGGCCGTGGCCGGACGAACCTCACCGGGAGCGAGGCGAACCGCGAGGCACGAGAGCACCTCGTCTCGCGGATGGAGGAGGCGGGGCTGGAGGTGCGGATCGACGCGGTGGGCAACGTCGTCGGTCACTGGACGCCCGAGAGCGCGAGTTCTGCGCGAGAGCCGATCGCCTCGGGGAGCCACCTCGATTCGGTCCCCGAGGGCGGGATCTTCGACGGCCCGCTCGGCGTCTACGCCGCCCTGGAGTCGGTGCGGGCGATGCAGGAGGCGGGGCTCTCCCCCGACCGACCGATCGCGGTCGTGAGCTTCACCGAGGAGGAGGGCCAGCGGTTCGCGCCGGGGCTGCTCGGCTCGTCCGTGGCCGTTGGCGAGCGGAGCGTCGAGGAGGCGCTCGCGCTCGTCGACGGCGAGGGACGGAGCCTGGTCGACGCGCTGGAGGCGATCGGTTTCCGCGGCGAGGGGAGACTCGACGCGAGCGGCTGGGAGGCGTTCGTCGAACTCCACGTCGAACAGCACGACCGCCTGGAGACGATGGGGATCCCCGTGGGCGTCGTGAGCGCGATAACGGGGATCACCCACTGTGCGGTCTCGATCGAGGGCGAGGCGAACCACGCCGGGGCGACGCCGATGGGCGATCGGACCGACGCGCTCTGTGCCGCGGGCGAGTTCGTCCTCGACGTGGAACGTGCGGCGAACGAGACCGTCGCCGCCGACAGCGAGAGCGCCGTGGGGACCGTCGGTTCGCTCGAGGTCCGGCCGAACGCCACGAACGTCGTTCCCGGGGGCGTCGACCTGAGCATCGACGTGCGCGACGTGGAGTACGACTCGATGGACGCGATCGTCGGCCGCGCGGAGCGCAGCCTCGCCCGGATCGAGCGCGAACGCGGCGTCGAGACGACGCTCGATCGGGGGTTCGACCTCGAGCCGACGCCGATGTCGCCGCGGCTCCGTGAGGCGGCACGGGCGTCGGGCGAGGAGGCGGGGATCACGACCATGGAACTGCACTCGGGGGCGGCCCACGACGCGATGCACGTCGCACGGGTCACCGAGACGGGAATGCTCTTCGCGCCCTCTCTGGACGGCGTCTCGCACAGCCCGCGGGAGTGGACCGACTGGGAGGACTGCGCGCGGGCGACGCGCGTACTCGGGGGAACCCTCGCCCGCCTGGCCGGGGCGACCCCGTAGGGTTTTCTCCCCCGGGTGCGAGCGGCCGGTATGGCCGACATCCTCGCGGATGACGTGGTGAGCTTCCTCAGGACCGCCGGCCCGGAGGGCGACGCGGTGCTCTCGGAGATGGACGACTACGCCGAGCGAGAGGGCTTCCCGCACGTCGGCCCCGAGGTCGGCGGGTTCCTCAGGCTGCTCGTCCGGTTGACCGGCGCAGAGCGCGTCTTCGAGTTCGGCTCGGGCTACGGCTACTCGGCGTACTGGTTCGCGGGGGCGCTCTCGGAGGGCGACGAGATCGTCCTCACGGAGGTCGACGCCGACGAACTGGCGATGGCGCGGGAGTACATGGACCGCGGCGGGTTCGACGCGGAGGTCCGGTACGAACTCGGCGACGCGATCGAGACGGTCGACGGCTACGAGGGGCCGTTCGACGCCGTCCTGATCGACAACGAGAAGTACAGGTATAGAGAGGCGTTCGACGCTGTCAGGGAGAAACTCGCACCGGGTTCGGTCGTGATCGCGGACAACATGCTGGTCGCGAACACCGTCTACTACGACGACGTCGGCCGACTGCTCCGCGGGGAGTCGGTGGACGCGACCGAGTCCGCGCGCGGGATCGCGGCGTACCTCGAACGGGTCCGGTCGGATCCGGACTGCGAGACGAGCGTGCTGCCGATCGGCGAGGGGATCGCGGTGACGCACGTCCGGTAACCCCGAGGGTAACCCCGGGCTCAGCGAGTGGTTAAGGCCGTCTCGGCGTGCTCCGAGGTATGGTCTCCCTCCAACGCTGTCTCCGCCATCCCGACGAACACCTGATGGAGCCGGTCCCGCTCCCGATCACGCTCCACTGCGGGCTGTTCGTCGACAGGGTCCGCTCGCTCTCTCACACCGCGATCACGCTCAGTACGCGCGAGCGCATCGGACACGCGAGCGGATTCGACGAGTACGCCGACAGGGCGACCTCGCTGACCGAGGGCTACGCGGAGGGCTGTCCCGAGGGCGGCCCCGGAACCCGGTGGTTCTACACCGACGGCACGGTCGAGTACGACGGGACGCGGGTCGCGCGCGACCTGATACTGGTCGATCACCACCCGTTCGGCGCACCGGTCGAGTCCGTCGAGGACCTCGCGGCCGAACTCTCGGCGCTCTCCGAGGCGCCCGTCCGGGCCTCCGAGATCCACGAGTCGGCGTTCGAGGGGGGCTGTTCGTGCTGCTCCCCCGATGCGGAGATGGTCACTTCCGACCGGTGATCAGTCGACCCGCCAGTCCCTCGAGGTGGTGTTCAGCCGCTCACACCCCTCCTCCGTGACGACCACGAGGTCCTCGATCCGGACGCCGAAGCCGCCCTCGAGGTAGATCCCCGGCTCGACGCTGAAGACCATCCCCGGCTCGAGCGGCCGGTCGTTCCCCGCGACGACGTACGGCGGCTCGTGGACCTCGAGACCGACGCCGTGGCCCGTCCGGTGGGTGAAGCGGTCCCCGTAGCCGGCCTCCTCGATCACCTCCCTCGCCGCCCGGTCGACCGCGCTCGCCGGGACGCCCGGTTCGACCGCCTCGATCCCCGCTCGCTGTGCCTCCCGTACGGCCGCGTGGACCGCCTCGAACCGTTCCGGTGGGTCGCCGCCGAAGACGACGGTCCGGGTCTGGTCGCCGGGATAGCCCTCGAACCGGGTCCCGAAGTCGAGGACGACCGGATCGCCCGCCCCCATCTCCCGACTGCCGTGTCGGTGGTGCGGGTGTGCGCCGTTCGGCCCCGAGCCGACGATCGGCTCGAACGAGAGCCCCTCGCCGCCCGCGGCCGCGAGCCGCGACTCGATCTCCGCGGCGAGTTCCGCCTCGGTCATCCCGATCGCCTCCGCGCCGAGCCCCCGCACCTCGTCGACGACCCGGTCGGTGATCCGCGCCGCCTCGCGCAGGGCCGCCAGCTCGGCGTCGTCCTTCGCGATCCGGAGGTCGGCGACGACCTCGCTCGCCAGGCCGAACTCGGTGGCCGGGAGCTGCTCGCGGACCTCGCGCGAGAAGACCTCCCAGAGCCGGTCGTCGATCAGTACGCGCCCGGGCTCCAGTCCGTCGCCGAACTCCGCGACGAGCGCCGTCGGGTCGTCGCCGTCCGCCCAGGTCCGGAGGTCGGCGACGGGGGTCTCGCCCGCGAGCTGGTTCCGATACATCTCGGGGACGACGAACCGTTCCGTGCTCTCGGAGACGAGCAGGAGGAAGAGCCGTTCGCTCGGCTCCTCGCTCACCCCGGTGAGATAGCGCATCGTCGGCCCCGGCCCGGCGACGAGCGCGGAGGCGTCCGCTTCGACGAGTGCGTCCTGAACCCGACCGATCCGTCGTACGTGGACGTCCATGGGCGTTCGAGGGGTGACCGGACCGAAGCCGTTTCGGAGTCGACCGAGCCCGTTTTGGATCGGATCGTTCCGGTGAAACGGGCGAGCGATCGTACAGCCGTCCCTCGCTGTCGTGATACCGAGAGCTCTTTTCGAGTGATATCCCCGCAGCGCGGCGCACGATGCTCTTTCACGACGGACAGCCGACAGGGTCACAGGGGGAACGGCGACCTGATTCCGTAGGTCTTGTAACCACACTCCTTGCACTTGTACAGCGACGTTCCGTCGGGGAGCCGACTGTGGATCGTCCTCCACGTGAAGGACCGTCCCCCCGGACCCGTCGGTCATACGCCACGAACGTGGTCGGACGTATTTGTATCCACGGTGGCACGACCGGATCGCCGTGGAACTCTCTCGCTACGACGGCGACGGGGAGTGGTCCGCCGTCCACCGACGACCGTTCTCATTCGACGGGATCAACCAGTTGGCGAGGAGACCCACCACTACCCCGGCTGCGGTCCCGATATCGACGAACCGACCCACGACCGGGAGAACGAACGACGGGGCGACCACTGCGATGGGAGCGGTGACCGCCGCCGGGAGGACGGCTCGCACGGAGTCGTCCGGTCGTCACTTCGCGCAGGGAGCACCTCATCCCCCCGAAGCGTCGGAGACCGGGATGGGGACGGACTCGTCCTCCTCCTCGTCCCGATGGCGTATACGTCGCGTACGCGAGGCCGACCAGCGTGACGATACCCGCGAGGCGTGTCCGGTTCGATCGCATAGCGGTCGATGGAGGCGGATCGCAATCAAAAGCCAGGGGGCGTTTCAGGGTGTGAAACGTCGACCGCACTCACGTCGCGGGCACCGGAAGAGCGAGGGGGGCAAGGACGGAGAGGCCCACGTCGGCGGCCGCTACCGCCACGGATACTATTCCGTAGCCACGGAGGATCCCCGTGGCGCCACCGGACGACGCTCGCTCGAACGACCCGGAGTGGCCTGGGTCGACGAGGCGAGTCACCCGCGCTGGAGTCGGGCGAAGAACTCGTCGCAGAGCCGCGGGAACAGCGAAATCGAGACGGCGCCGACGATCACTGCGATCCCGACCGCTGCGATCCCTACCCCGACCGCCGTGGCGAGCGCCAGCCCGCCGTAGACCGCCACGACGAGCACGATGTTGTAGTAGAGGACCCGGAGCGCGATCAACGACGGTCTGAGTGACACCCAGCCGAGGGTCTCCGTCGCGAGCGGCCTGATCCACCCGCCGCGGATCAGCGTCGCGGTGACGATCTCGCGAGGAGCCCGTAGATCGTCGCGTGGGTCGCACCGATCCCCTCGATTGAATCGGTCGTGCCGACGTACGCGAGCACCGGCATGCTGAGGAAGAAGACGTCGGCGAAGACGTACGTGACGTCGTGGGGGAAGCGACCGAAGGCGTTCTTCTCGGCACGGGCCAGCTTCCCCATCCCGTACCAGGTCCGTCGCTCCGCGGTGTAGGCGGGCCTCGTCGTTCGCGTCGGTGAACGTTCGCTCAGGCGCTCTCGTTCGGCGCTGGCCGATCGAACCATGATCCCACACGCGGGTTCGAGGCACTCGCAGATGAACACGGACGAGGGGTTTCTGGCGCTGAAACAGCAGACGTTCCTCAGAGTAGAACCGATAGGAGGGGTTCGCTCGGAGACGGCTGGTCGAACTCCCTCGTATCGGTTCGGTCGCGGAGGCGTGGGATCGCTCCGTCCCGAAACCCTTTCGACACGTTTCCACCACCCGGGAGTTGTTTTCGGTTTGCGGAGCTATATGATCCCGGCGTCCCTGGTAGCCCCATGGAGCTACTCGACGAGGAGATCGTCCCGGAGTACGCCCGCGAGGTAAAGGCAGAGGCGCGTGCGTTCGCCGAGGAGTGGATCGAGCCGAACGCCGAGGAGTACTTCGCATCGGGTGCCTACCCCTGGGAGGTCCTCGAAGCCGGCCGGGACGCCGGGCTGATCGCACAGGACATCGGCGAGGAGTACGGGGGGAGGGGCCTCGACGTGGTGGAGGTCCTCGCGATGGCCGAGGAGTTCTTCCGGGCGGACGCGGGGATCGCGCTCACGCTCCAGCTCGCCAGTTTCGGCGCGGAGATCGTCGAGGAGTACGGCAGCGACGAACAGAGAGAGGAGTACCTCACCCCGGTGGCGAACGGCGAGGCGATCACGGGCCTCGCGGTCTCCGAACCCGATGCCGGAAGCGACCTGACGAGCGTCTCGACGACCGCGGAGAGAGACGGCGACGAGTGGGTGATAAACGGCGAGAAGTTCTGGATCGGCAACGGCGTCGAGGCCGACTGGCTCACCGTCTTCGTCCGCACGGGCGAGAACTCGGATCGCTACTCGAACCACTCGCTACTGATCGTCCCGACGGATATCGACGGCTACGAGGCCGAGCACATCCCGGAGAAGATGGCGATGCGCGCGTCGAAACAGGCCCACATCACGTTCGACGACGCGAGGGTGCCCGAGGAGAACCTCGTCGGCTACGAGAACGGCGGCTTCCTCCAGCTGGTCGACTTCTTCAACCACGGCCGGATCGTCGTCGGCGGTCACGGACTGGGGCTCGCGGCGGCCGCCATCGAGGAGGCGTGGGCCTTTGTCCACGATCGGGAGGCGTTCGGGCGGGGAATCAACGAGTTCCAGGCGGTCCAGCACGGGCTGGCCGACATGCGCCTCGAGTTCGAGGCCGCCCGCGCGCTCAACTACCGCGCGGCCCGCCACGTGCGAGACGGCGTGAACCCCGGGTTCTGGGCGGCGATGGCGAAGACGAAGTCGACCGAGGTCGCGGTGGACTGTTCCGAACAGGCGATGCAGTTCCACGGCGGCCGGTCGATCTTCACCGACCGCCGGATCGCACGGGTCTTCCGCGACGCCCGCATCCCGGTGATCTACGAGGGTGCGAACGAGGTCCAGCGAAACCTCATCTACAGACAGGCGTAGGACTCACTCGCGGGAGAGGTCGCGGAAGGCGGAGGCGAACTCCTCGTGGCTCTCTAAGTCCGAGATCGTCTCGTCGACGGTCTCTCTGAGTTCGGCCAGGCGCTCTTCGAGCCGCTCGAACTCCTCGTTGTCCTCGAGTTCGCCCGGTGACTTCTCTGTCTCCAGGACCGCGCGCTTCGAGGCGAGGCTGTAGTACTCCTGCATCGCGCGGGTGTACTCGCTGCGTTTGTGGACGCCCTCGACGGTCTCGAGCAGCTCGTCGCTTCCCACCGGCTTCACGAGGTAGTCGTCGAAGCCCATCTCGATGATGTCGAAGTCGGGGTCGACCGCGGTGACCATGATCACCCGACAGTCGAGATCCCGGTCCCTGATCGCTTCGAGGACGTCGTCGCCGGAGAGCCCCGGCATCCGACGGTCCAGCAGGACGACCTCGACGGCCTCGTCTATGGCGTCGAGGGCCTCGTCGCCGCTGTACGCCGTTCGCACCGCCCACCGATCGGAGAGCCAGGTCGAGAAGAGATCCGCGAGCTGTGGCTCGTCGTCCACCACGAGGGCGATCGGCTCACGGGGCCCGGACGTGGAATCTTCCATCGTTGAAGCGGATTTATCGCGCGCCGGTATAAGTTAGCCGGCAAGAACTGACACCACTCAAAGGGATCGGGCGGGGGCGTCGCTCGCGTGTCGGTCGAGTGCGAGGCGGACGAGCCTGGCCTCGACGCGCTCTCGCTCGGTTCCGTCCTCGATCGCAGCCTCGCTCTCCGCGAGCATCCGTCTCTCGAGCGGCGACTGGTCCGGTTCGTCCCGGACGTCGTTGAGCAACGCCTCGAAGTCCTCTCTGAGGTCGAAGGAGGCGCGGGCGACGTTACACCGCGAGAGCGGGTTCTGGTCCAGCTCGAGGACGAGCTCCGAGACCAGCCCCCAGTCGCTCTCGCAGAAGTGGACCGACACCTCGCCGACGACGTCCTGCCAGGCGATCACCTCGCCGTGGCGCATGAGGGGGATCGCCCGCGGCGGGAGGTCGATCCGGGCCACTGTCTCCGGGTCGTCACAGAGACAGCAGGGCTGTTCGGTCTTGCCCGTGTACATACCGGTGCTGAGGGGTCCGTGGGGAAACGTCGCTCGGTCCGGCCTCGAAACGGGATCGGTTCCGGCTCAGTCGTCGGCTTCGA
>SKWB01000396.1 GCA_007129135.1 Halococcaceae archaeon
GGCTTGCTCGAGCCGGAGGACGGCTCGATCGAGCTGTTCGGCCAGCCCGTCTCGTCGTTCGACGACGGCGGGCGCATCGGCTACGTCTCCCAGCAGGCGACCAACCGGGGCAAGACGATGCCGGTCACGGTCCGCGAGTGCGTCCGGATGGGCCGGTTCGCCCACGTCGGCCGCGGCCGCCTCGGCGAGGCCGACCACGAAGCGGTCGCCAGCGCGCTCGAGCGGGTGGGGATCACCGACCTCGCCGACCGGCGGATCGGTCAGCTCTCGGGCGGCCAGCGCCAGCGGGCGTACATCGCCCGTGCGCTCGCGGGCGAGGCCGACCTGCTCGCGCTCGACGAACCCGCCGTCGGCGTCGACGCGGAGTCGAGGGACGTCTTCTACGACCTGCTCGACCAGCTGAACGCCTCCGGTATCACCATCGTGCTGATCGAACACGACATCGGCGTCGTGACCGACCACGCCGACCACGTCGCCTGTCTCAACACCGAGCTCTACCACCACGGCAGCACCGAGGGGTTCGTCGAGAGCGACGCGCTCACCCGGGCCTACGGGAAGACGGCGCGGATCGTCACCCACGACCACCCATGAGCCTGGACACCGACCACGTCGACGATCCCGACGGCTCGTTCGTGGGCTCGACCGATCCGTTCAGACCGCACGGCCTCCGTGGGGCGGTCGAACTCGCGGGGGTAGCCCTCACGTCGCTGCTCGCGGCGGTCATGCTCTCGTTCATCGCGCTCTACTGGCTGCGCGACACCGCCCTCGGCGCGCCCGCCTACGAGCAGTTCATGATCGCAGGGCAGTGGGTCGACCTCTACCTCGGGACGCGCGTGTTCAGACACCCGTTCATGTGGCAGTCGCTCGCGACCGGCGTCCTGATCGGGGTCGTCGCCCCGATGGTCGGGACGTTCGTCGTCCACCGGGAGATGGCGCTGATCGGCGAGACGCTCGCACACACGGCGTTCGCGGGCGTCGCCGTCGGCCTGCTCGTCGGCGGCTTCTTCGGCTGGGGCGGATCGCTGTTGTTCGTCGCGCTCGTGGTGAGCGTCCTCGGCGCGCTCGCGCTCCAGTGGCTCACGGAGAACACGAACAGCTACGGTGACGTCCCGATCGCGATCATGCTCTCGGGCAGTTTCGCCGTCGGGACGCTCCTGATCAGCTGGGGACGCGATTTCATGTCGGTCACGATCGACATCGAAGGCTACCTCTTCGGGAGCCTGGCGATCGTCACCGCGGGCGGCGCGCGGCTGATGGCGGTGCTCAGCGTCCTCGTCGTCGCGCTCGTGCTCTACAACTACAACCAGCTCCTGTTCGTCACCTTCGACGAGCAGGCCGCCCAGGTCGCCGGCTTCGAGGTCCGCTGGTACAACGCCCTGCTGATCGTGATGACGGCGGTGGTCGTCGTCGGCGCGATGCAGATCCTCGGCGTGATCCTCGTCGCCGCGATGCTCGTCGTGCCGGTCGCCGCCGCCTCGCAGGTCGCACTGAGCTTCCGGGAGACGCTCGTCCTCTCGATACTGTTCGGGCAGCTCTCGATCCTCGGCGGGTTCGCCGTCGCCATCGGCGCCAGTCTCCCGCCGGGCGGCTCGATCGTCGTCGTCGCCATCGCGATCTACCTCCTCTGTATCCTCCTCTCGGATCGGTCGGTGACCGCGCTCTCGGTCCACTGATACCGTTCCCGACACCCAAGCCCGCTCCGACCACCCCTTCCAACAGCCCGGTTTTCGGGGACGACGACGGTCGGAGACGGGTCCGTGGAGACGGGGAGTATAAACGCACCCGGTCGTAACTCGGGGCATGTCGTGGCACGCGCTCGTCGCCGCCCGCGAAGCCGTGGGCGCGACAGGCGCGCTGCTCACCGGCCGGTCGATCCCCGACTGGACACGCCTCGCGCTGCTCACCGTCTTCGTCGGCGGTCCGACGGCGGCCCTCGTCGCGGACTTCAACCTGGGAACCCCACTCGGGATGGAGCTCCTCGCGCCCGATCCTACCGATCCGGAGCTACTGCCGGTCACCGCCGCCGCGCTGGTCGCTGCCACGGTCGCCCTCTCGCTCTACATCGTCGTGGGTGCGGTCTTCGAGTTCGTCGTCCTCGATGCGCTGCGTGGGCGGCCGTTCGCCATCCTCGTCCGCTTCCCGAATCACCTCCGGCCCGCTCTCGACCTCGTCGCCTTCCGGCTCACCGTCTACGGTCTCGTGATCGCAGTTCTGGCCGTCGCGCTCGCTGCCACCGTCGGTGCCGACGGCCGTCTCGCGACGGCGGGATCGCTCTCGCTCGTCACCGCCGCTCTCGGTGGACTGGCCCTCTCCCGACTGACCTCGCGGCTCGTCGTTCCGGTCATGCTCGTCGAGGGGTGTTCGCTCCGCGAGGGCTGGCGACGCGTACGCCACCGGATCGAACGGCGTCCGGGAGAGTACGCGGTCTACCTGGCCGTCGATCTCGCGGCGCTCGCGCTCGTCCTCGTCTTCGGGGCGGCGCTCGGTGCCCTCGCGGCCGTCGTGGTCGCGCTCCCCCTCGGGGCGTTCGGCCTCGGTCTCGGGAGCACGCTCGTGGCGAGCGGGCTCTCCGGGGAGGTCGTCACGGGCGTGATCGGGCTCCTCTTGCTCCCGCCGTATCTCGTGGGTACGCTCGCGCTCGTGGCCCTCGTCCACGTGCCGGCCACCGTCTACGTCAGATATCTCGCACTGTTGACCCTCGCGAAGACCGACCGGCGGTACGGTCGCGGGCCGGACGGTCGTCTCCACGGGATCGAATCCGGATGAAAGAGGCGGATAATCCGCCGGGGTGACGGGGTCCGGGCAGGAGCGTCACCCCTCTGCCGGTTGTCAGAGGCACTCCGGCACTCTCACCGTCTCGCCCGATCCTCTTTACCCCATCTCTCGACCCACTCGTCAATGACTGAGTTTTAGTATATAAAATTTTCTATCTCCATATCCCGGATCACGGTCCGGCCTATCCGTCAACTATTACACCCGGCCGGCCGATGTGCGCGCATGGAGCGGATTCCGGAGAACATCACGGCGCTCGTCGGTCGCGAAGTCTACTCGAACAACGGCGTCTTCGTCGGCGAGATCGAAGACGTCAGGCTCGACCTCGACGCCGAACTCGTAACCGGGCTGGCGCTGGGCCGGACGAACGACGAACTCTTCGCCGCGTACACCGGCGGCACCCGTGGCGTGATGATCCCCTACCGGTGGGTGCGATCGGTCGGCGACATCGTCCTCGTCAACGACGTCGTCGAACGGCTGAAAGAGACCGACGAAGCGGAGTCCGAGGCCGAAGAGGTCGCGGTCTAGGAGCCGTTCTCGCTCTCGACGCCCATCGCGTCGAAGAGCTTCCGCCGCACCGCCTCCTCGGTGAGCTCCAGGAGCGTCTCCTCGCTGGCTTCGATCCCCGTGAACAGCCCCAGCGGGATCTCGACGCTCGCCTGCGTCGAGTGCCCGACGGTCTCGCCGATCTCCGAGAAGGCGTCGCTCAGCACCCGCCCGATGTTGAGTCGGATGTCCTTCGAGCGGGCGGCGAGGTAGATCGTGTCCTTCGCGATGCCGAAGACGGCGGTGGTCGTGATCCCCTCCAGGTTGAGCAGGTGTTGTGCGGCCTGTTCGACCGCCTCCCGATCCCGGACGAAACCGGCGTTCGAGGCGAGGTGACTGCCCTGGACCTCGCGGTTCTGGATCGCCTCGGCGAGCACGTCGAGCGTCTCCGGGCTCATCGAGGGCGATTCGACCTGCTCGAGCGTGTCGTGGTTCGCGAACGGGTAGAGATAGGCCGCCGCGGTGAGGTCCGCTGGCGTCGTATCGCGCTTGAAGTCGAGCGTCTCCGCGCGGATCCCGTAGAGCAGCGCGGTCGCGACGGTCTCGTCGACCGAGACGTCGAACTCCTGGACGTACTTCGTGAGGATCGTCGAGGTCGACGTCATCTGGGGCCTGAGATCGACGAACGCGACGGTGTCGTCGGGGTCGGCGTCGTTGTGGTCGATCAGGATGTCGACCGGGCGGCCGAGCCCGTCGTCCAGCAGCGAGCTATCGACGATCGCGACCGTCTCGTACCCCGAGAGCGGGCTCTCGGCGTCGCGGTCGATCGCCGTCATCTCCACGTCGAGGAGGTTCACGAACGCCCGGTTCTCCTGGTGGCCGACCTCGCCCAGATAGAGGATATCCGCCTCCACGTCGAGGTGGGCGGCGATCGCCCGCAGCGCGACCGCGCTCGCGATCGAGTCCGGATCGGGGTTGTCGGGCGTGAGGATGCCCATGCGCGAGCCGGTCCCCTCGATCACCTCGGCCAGCTGGCTGGCCTTGTGCTCGAGTTCGCCGGACTCGAGCGCCCGGAGCGCGGAGTCGGCGATCACCGCCGAGGGGTTGATCACCGTATCGGCACCGACCGCGGCGAGCTCGTCGCCGGTCACCGGGTCGCTCGCGCGCGCGACGACGAACTGGGTGCCGTTTCGCTCGCGGATGTTCCGCACCGCGGCCTCGTTCGCCTCGACGTCCGAGGAGAGGATGAGTATGATGTCCCGTTCGGCCGCCGCCTCCGCGGCCTCGCCCTCCCTGATGTCGCCGACCTGTGCGTTCAGGTCCTGGTCCCGAAGCGTCTCCACACGGTCCGCGTCGCGGTCGATGATCAGGACGTCACGGCCCTGGCCGACCAGCTCTTCGGCGACCGCGTGGCCGACGCTCCCACAGCCGAGGATCGCGTAGGAAGACATCGCGGATACGGGTACCCCAGCGCTCATTGCCCCCACTATCCGGGGTCGACACTTAAGCCTCCCCTTCCAGTGGGGTTCCCGGACCGTGAGAAAGGAAACGTATTTCCTCGCCGCGACAGAACTCGAAACCGAGGGCCGGTAGCTCAGTCCGGCAGAGCGTCTGGCTTTTAACCAGATGGTCGTGGGTTCGAATCCCATCCGGCCCGTCGCTGGTCGCGAACGGACGTGAGCGACTGCAACGGCTACACGGGTTCGAACCCTACCGGGCGCGCACAGCGAGCGGAGTGAGCGAGCACGTCCGGGATCGGTTCGAATCCCATCCGGCCCGCTCGCACCGCGAGCACGTTCGAGAGCGGTGCGACGCGTAGCCCGGTGGATTCGAATCAGAGAGCGAAGCGAGTCGCACGAGCGGAGCGACCGTGGTTCGAATCCCCTCTCGTCGGTCGCTCTCCGCGCTTGAGGCGTGGCCACGATACGGTTCGTCAGACGGAGGTCGGACACATGTGTGAAAGTGTGACACATTCTGCGAACCTGCAGACGTTACTTAGGAGGCTCCGGTCCGTAGCGACGATCGGATTGGATGGGAGGAGGGACACGCAGCGGCTCGGTCCACGAGGAGCCGCTCTCACTGATGGGCAGACGCAGGTTCGTCGAGACGCTCGTCGGAGCGGGCTTCAGCGCGACGATGGCCAGCTGCCTCTCGGCGACCGACTTCGAGGAGACCGACGAGGGGGAGGTCCCGATCGTCTACGCACACCGACGGACCGATCCGGAGGACCCGACGGCGATCGAACCGGTGACCAAGGTCGTCCCGTCCCGGTGGTACGACGACCTCCGGTCGACGTTCGAGATCCACGCGAACCTCGACCTCACGGGGGTCGAGGGCGTGCTGAGTAGTGCGGTCTCGCCGGGGACGTACGGGGAACTCGGCGCGAGCATCCAGATCGACACGATCGACGCGGGGCTCAGGGACACGATCGCCGACCTGCTCGATGGCACGCCGTTCGACGTCAGCGTGGTCGACACGAGCGCCGGTGCCAACGTCGACGACGCCGGCCCGGAGCGGACCCACGCCCTCGAGGACGGCGTCGAGGTCCCCGGCGGGGTCGCCTGTACGAACGGGGAGTCGATGGCGACGCTCGCCCCCGCGCTCTACGACCGTGAGGGGGAACGGGTGTACTTCGTGACGGCGAACCACCTCTACGGCGGCGATGGCGACGAGATGCGCGGCGAGGGCTGTCAGCTGCTCACCGACCAGGGGACACACCCGCTAGGGGTCGTCGAACGCGGCTACGGGGAGGAGGACATCGCGCTCGTCCATCCGACCGAGGAGTTCACGCCCAGCTCTCGGATCGCGGAGGAGTCACCCGGCGAGGTCGTCGGCAGTTTCACGAAACTCGGCCTCGCGGATCTCAAGGCACGGGGCGCGGAGGTGCGAAAGACCGGCGCGCGGACCGGGCTCACCTCGGGGCCGATCGAGGCCGTCGACGGCGTCTCCTGTATCTACGGCGACCCGTGTAAGGGCGGACAGCTGAAGTGGGGCGAGGAGTCCGACTTCGTCGACGGCGACAGCGGGTCGGTCAGCTATCACCCCGATCCAGAGGACCCCGACGATGGCCTGCTCGTCTGTGGCGTGAACAAAGCTCGAACGTGGTGGCCGGGCGAGAACTACGTCTGGGGGTCCGCAGCCTACGTCCTCGAGGAGCGCTACGGCTACACGTTCTGAAGCGCGCGCCCGCCGGCCGGGGTCGATTCTCGCGGACGGGTCGTCCCCCGTGAGGCCCTCTACCGGACGTTGCGTCAGTATGCGTAGGTCAAGAAAGTGTTCGACCGCCAGCTTGATCGTAAGGTCGAACCGTGTGACCGCTCAGTTCCCGTTCGGGCTGTAGTTCGGTGCCTCGTCGGTGATGACGACGTCGTGAGCGTGGCCCTCGGTCTGGCCGGCGGGCGAGACCCGGACGAACTCCGCGCGCTCTTTGAACTCGGGGAGGCTCTCGGCGCCGACGTAGCCCATGCCCGACTGCATCCCGCCCACCAACTGGGTGAGCTCGCTCCGGACCGAGCCCTTGTAGGGGGTCGCGGCCTCGACGCCCTCCGGGACGTACTCCTCGTCCTCGTCGGGTTCGCGTTTGAGGTATCTGTTTCCCTCGCTCTCGCCGCTTCGCATCGCGCCGACCGAGCCCATCCCCCGGTACTGCTTGTACCGTTTGCCGTTCATCGTGATCACCCGACCGGGCGCCTCGTCGGTACCGGCGAAGTAGGACCCGAGCATCACGGCGTCCGCGCCCGCGGCGATGGCCTTGATCGCGTCCCCGGAGTACCTGATCCCGCCGTCGGCGATCACGGGCACGTCGTAGGCACGGGCGACGTCCGCGACCTGGCTGACGGCGGTGATCTGGGGCATTCCGGAGCCGGTGACGACGCGGGTAGTACAGATCGAGCCCGGGCCGATGCCGACCTTGAGCCCGTCGGCGAAGTCGACGAGCTCCTCGGCGGCCTCCCTGGTCCCGATGTTCCCGACGACCACGTCGGCCTCGGTGCCGGAAGCGATCTCCCTCGCGCCGTCGATCACGTTCACGTTGTGAGCGTGGGCACAGTCGATGAACAGCACGTCCGCGCCGGCGTCGTCCGCGGCGTGCGCGCGGTCGGTCTCGAACGGGCCGATCGCGACCCCACAGCGGAGTCGTCCCCGTTCGTCGCGGACGGCGTGGTCGTACTCCCGACGCTGGAGGATCCCCTGCATCGTCACCAGTCCGACGAGGAGGTTCTCGTCGTCGACGACGGGAACGCGTTCGATCTTGTGTTCGTACATCAGTTCGAACGCCTCGCGGGCGGCGACGTGCTCGGGGGCGGTGATCACCTCGTCGGTCATCGCCGCGCGCACCGGGTCGTTCTCGCCGACCTCCAGGTGCGGGCGGATGTCGGTGCTCGAGATGATACCCAGCACCTCGCCGTTGGTGTTCGTGACGGGCGCGCCGCCGACGCCGCGTCTCGCCATCAGGTCGTCGGCCTCGCGGACGCTCATCTCGGGGTCGGCCGTCACGACCGACTCGAGGGGGATGATCAGCTCGTCGGCGGCTTTCACCTGCTCGATCTCCTCGACCATCCGGTCGACGTCCATGTTCCGGTGGAGCACCCCGAGCCCGCCGTGTCTCGCCATCGCGGTCGCCATCCCGCTCTCGGTGACGGTGTCCATCGCCGCGGTGAGGATGGGCACCTCCAGCGCGACGTTCGTCGAGACCCGCGTCGAGACGTCGGCGTCGTCCGGTTCGACCCTGCTCTCTTTCGGTTTGAGCAGCACGTCGTCGAACGTCAGTGCCTCCGGTACGGCCAGTTTCTCCGAGAAGAACCCTCGTTCGTCGCTCGCCATGTAATCGGTGTGCGGGCCCCGCGGAAAAGCGTTCCGAGAGGCGAGAGCGCGACCCTCACGAACGATCGGGAGCCGTGCCAGCAGCTCCCGAACGCCGGTGGCGATCTTCCACCGATACCCGACACTGACGATCGATGTTCAACGCTGTGCGTCGGTGTGCGCCCGTTCGTTTCGGCCTTTGCGGTCACGGCTCACACAACGTTTATTCTCCCGGGTCGTGCATGGTCGTTCATGGACTCCGACCGTCCGACCGTACGGCGTGTCGTCGACCGATCGATCGAGAGACTCGACGGACGATCCTTCACGACACTCACGGAGTTCAAACGCTTCCTTCCGGTATCCGCGGTCGGCGAGCGGCTCGTCGAAGGCCATCCGGCGGGAGACAGACCGCTGCATGAGTAGCTCACAGCACCCCATCGCGCTCCGGCTCGAACGCGCCGTCGACGGGCCGACGAAGCTGCTCGCGATCGTCCTCTTCCTCCCGCTGATCGACGGGATCTTCCCCGCGCTGATACTCGCGGGGGCGCTCGATTCCGTCGTCGGCATCCTCCAGGTCGGTCTGCTCATCTTCGGCGGCAGTGCGGTCCTCGCCGTGATACTCGCGGAGATGGAGGGCACCCCGCGCGAGCAGGCGACGATCGTCCTCGTGCTCGCGGTTCCGTTGGTAACGCTCGCGGCGATCGAGGCCGCGCTCGCACCGACGATCGCGAGCGTGCTCGACCTGGTGATCTTCGAGCGCTTCGCCGCGCTCGTCATCGCCGCCATCGCCGCGAAGACCGCGAGCGCACGCGTCGGCGAGTACCTGCCCCGGCCGGCGGTGATCGTCGGCCTCGGGTTCATCGCGAGCGTCGACCTCGCGGGCGCGTCGCTGGTCGTCACGACCGACCTCGAACTCGTGGCGAGAGCCGTCGCGGCCGCGCTCGTCGGCGTGGCGTTCGCGCTGGCGGTCGCACTCGGCGGCCCCTGGCTCCGCGAGGCGATGGACATCGACCGCTTCCGGTTCGGCAGCGCGGTCGCACTCGGCGTACTCCCGCTCGCACTGCTCAACCTCGTCCCCGAACAGGCGCCGCTCGCGGTGCTCGTCGTCGCCGCGGTGCTCGCGTTCGACCCCGGTGGCGAGCCGATCGAACGCGCGAGCGAGGGGACGGTCGCCGACGGTGGCGAGGGCGACGACCGAGAGACCGGGGACAGGCTGCTCGATCACGAGCGCGCGCCCTGGCAGTGAGTCCGAAGTATTAGGCCGCTCGCCCTCCCCGTTCCGGTATGAGTCAGAACAGAGTCGTCGAGGGACGGATGGTCGATGCGAAGGGGCTCGCCGAACTGGTCGAAGAGGGCTCGGTGATGGAAGCCGAGTCGATCTCCGATGCCGACCGCGACTGTCCGGAGTGTGGCGGAAACGTCCTCTCGGTGGGCTACATGCCGAGCGTCACGGAGTTCGTCACCGGCTACAAGTGCCAGGACTGCCCCTGGAGCGCCGACGACCGGGAGTGAGGACCGAAACCGCTTTAGGGCGCTTCGGCATAGCGAGGGGTGCGGGGTCGTGGCCTAGTCCGGCAAGGCGACTGACTCCAGAGGACCGCGTGCCCGGTGACGACAC
>SKWB01000223.1 GCA_007129135.1 Halococcaceae archaeon
GAGGACGAACAGCCCCTCGATCGCGACCCCGAGCGCGAGCGGCGCGGAGATCAGTTCGTAGACCGTCCCCCCGAGCAGCGCGCCGACCGTGATCGAGCCGAAGCCGGCCGTGAGGAAGCCGAGCGAGCGGTCGCCCGTACGGCGGTAGGCCTTGTAGGCGTAGAAGGTGACGAGACTGCCCACCAGGAGGATGAGCGTCTTCACGACGACCATCAGCGAGACGATCTCGGTTCCCGCGGTCTCGTGAACCATCTCAGACCTCCTTCTTGACCTCTGACCAGAGGTAGGCGAGGCGCTCGTCGGCGGTGCGGCTCGGCCGGGCGATCGCGAGGTCGAACTCGCGGTCGTCGTCGAGCGCGAGCGACACCTCCTCGAAACCGATCCGGTACCTCGTGGTGTGTCGCCCGTCGGATCGGATCTCGGTCAGCTCCTCGATCAGCGTCGAGTCGGTCATCGAATCGAGTTTCCGGTAGGTCGTCGAGAGTGGTATCTCACAGCGTTCGGAGAGCTCGTTCGCCGTCACCGGCTCCTCCATCGACGAGATCATCGTCCGGCAGGCGCGGTCCTCGAGCGTCTCGAGGACCACCTGGAGCTCCGGTTCGTCGGTCTCGCTACGCGGGTCCCGCACCATCGTCCGGAGATCACCGGCGACCGTTCATTAAACCCTCTGTCTCCCCGTCCGTCGGAACCGTGAGCACCGGCACCCTCGCCGAGGCGATCACCCGCTCGGAGACCCGCCCGAGCAGGCGTTCCTCGTAGCCGGGATCGCCCACGCCGAGGACGATCGCGTCGACGCCCGCCTCCTCGGCGTACGCGAGGATCTCCTCGGCGGGGTCTCCCTCCCTGCGGACGGGTTCGACCGCCGGGTCGAGAGCCGTCGCGGCCTCGAGCGTGCGCTCTCGCTCGGCTTCGTGTTCGGCTCGAACCTCCTCGACCAGGTCGTCGTCGAGCAGGAGGAACGCGCGGTCGTCGACGACCGAGAGCGCGTGGATCCGTCCCGATTGGAGGTCGGTCGCCGCGGCCAGCGCGGCCTCGGCGGCGGCGCTCCCATCCGTCGGAACGAGGACGTCGTCGTACATCGAGTGAACCGAGGGGACGGGACGAGAAGACCCCCGGCCCGGTTCTCATCGGCTGGGAATCGGCCGTGGCCGGTTCCCGGGCGCCGGTATCCGACCCACGGGTCGCGGGAGGACGACCGTGGGCGGGAAACCGCGGGCTTCAACGGTCGACGGGGCGAACCCCCTCGCGTGACCGGCGGCACCTACACCCTGTTGATCGCGGTCCACGAGCGGGCGGAGATCGAGGTGGGCGCGCTCGGCGTTCACGCTCTGGACCCCGGCTGGTACGCCTACACCGGGAGCGCGTTCGGCCCCGGCGGCTTCTCCAGGGTCGAGCGCCACCGTGAGCTCGCTCGCGGCGACCGGGTCGTCCGGCACTGGCACGTCGATTCGCTGCTCTGTCACGGGGCGAGTTCCGTGGGCGGCGTCGTCCGCTCGCCCGGCGCGGATATCGAGTGCTCGGTCGCCGGTTCGCTCCCCCACGCCGGTATCGCCGGCTTCGGTGCCTCCGACTGCTCGTGTCGGTCGCACCTCGCGTACGACCGGTCCGCGGGCGCGCTCCTCCGTGCCGTCTCCCGGGCGCACGGGACGTTCTCAGGGTTCGAGAATCGGACCCTCGATTGACGGTCAGAGAGGGCGAAGCCGGGCTCATGGGATACGACATCGCAACGACAGGCTCGGTGACGGAGGTCAGCGCCGTGATCGTCGCGGCGAACACGGTGACGCTCGTCGTCGGCGGCGCGATCACGCTGTTCGCGCTCCGGGCCTACAGGCGAACCGGGCTGGCCGAACTGCGCGCGCTCGCCGTCGGCCTCGGACTGGTTGTCTCCGGGGCGCTGATCGGTGGACTCCTCCACCAGGTCGCCGCGGCACCGCTGCTCCAGGGTGTCGCGATACAGAGCAGCCTGACCGCGCTCGGCTTCCTCGTGCTCGGCTACTCGCTCGCCACGGAGACCGCCACAGAGAGTCCGCTCGCGCTCACGCCTCCGTGAGCAGCCGGCGCAAACGGGGACGGTCGACCCGGTACTTGAACGCCGGGCGGCCGTCGACGAGCACGTACGGCACCCGGTCGCCGTACTCCTCGCGTAGGGACGGCTCCTCGTCGACGTCGACCAGGTCGAGACTCACCTCGACCCCCGCGTCGTCGGCGACCGCCTCGATCGTCTCCGTCGCCTCCTCGCAGAGGTGGCAGTTCTCCCGGGTGTAGACGGTCACGGGAACGGCGTCGGTCATGGTTGCTCTCAGGGCGGGCGAGGGCAGAGGCGTTACGATCGATCGTCAATGGTAGATAGTTACTGATACGGGTTCTCCAGGGTTTGGGAAACTAGTATCAGTTACATCCACCGCGTCAGTTACCCGTACGTTCTTGCCTCCGCGGTCGGTAGCGGGTCGTGGAAGGGAATGACACGGTCACCACGGGTACCACGGAGGGAGAACCGATCGTGAGCCAGCGCCAGCGACCGGAGGCGACCGGGGACGAGGAACGAGAGCGGGACGAACGCGTCGGGGAGCGCTGTCCCGAGTGTGAGGGACGGATCCGCGTCGACGACCGGCACGGCGAACGGAGCTGCCGCGAGTGTGGGCTCGTCGTCGCGACCGACGGCGTCGACCGTGGCCCGGAGTGGCGGTCGTTCGACGACGAACGCGGGGGGAGCCGGTCGCGCGTCGGCGCGCCGGTCACCCTGACGATTCACGACAAGGGGCTCTCGACACAGATCGACTGGCGTGACCGCGACCACCAGGGTCGGACGCTCGACGCCCGGGCACGCGAGCGGTTTCGCCGCCTCCGGACCTGGGACGAGCGGTTTCGTACCCAGAGCGGCCGGGATCGGAACCTGAAGCAGGCGCTCGGCGAGATCGACCGGATGGCGTCGGCGCTCGGCCTCCCGCGGTCGGTCCGGGAGAGCGCGAGCGTGCTCTACCGGCGCGCGCTCGACGCGGACCTCCTCCCCGGGAGGTCGATCGAGGGGATCGCCACCGGCTGTCTCTACGCCGCCGCCCGCCAGGCGGGCCACCCCCGGTCGGTCGACGAGGTGGCGGCGACGAGCCGGGTCGACGACCTCGAGTTTCAGCGGACCTACCGGTACGTCGTCCGCGAACTCGACCTGCGGATCGAACCGGTCGCCCCGACCGCCTACCTCCCGCAGATCGCCTCCGGACTCGGCGTCGGAGACGAGACCGAACGCCGCGCCCGGGCGCTCCTGGAGACGGGGATCGAGGCGGGCGTCCACAGCGGGAAGAACCCGGTCGGCCTCGCCGCCGCCGCGCTCTACGCCGCCGCGGGTCTCACCGGCGAGGAGCTGACACAGTCGGCGGTCTCGGCGGTCGCGAACGTGAGCGAGGTGACGATCAGGAACCGGTACAGGGAGCTGCTCGAGTGCCAGTGATAGGGATCGTCGTAGCCACCCAGAGATCTCGGTGGCCGATCAACTGACCCCGTCTCTCGGTCCCGAATTTGGAAATCTATGAACGTCTACGATGATCCCTATGAGCTAGCGCTCGACGACGCGCGTCTCGCGCGTCCGCGGGTCGACGTGAACCCGCCAGGCACCGCTCGCGCTCGTGGCCGGGACCACCCAGGTCGCCCGGGTCCGGTGTGGAGTCGTCGTCACGACGGACTCCTCGCCGCGTTCGGTGAGCGCATCGGTGGCGACCCGTCGAGCCGCCTCCGTGGTCGTGACTCGGTCCCCCTCAGATCGGTCGGTGCGTGGAGTGAGCATGGCTCTACCGGGTGCTACGCCACGGTGAGGTAAACACACGGCGACGGTTCTCACCGCGTAAGAACCGGCACCCGGAAACCCAGACGCTCATCACCTCCCCGTTCGAACGCCCGCCATGACCCCGGAGGAGCTCAGATCGGATATCCCCGTGCTCGAGCGCTGTACCTACCTGAACACCGGCGCGAGCGGTCCCTCCCCACGACGGGTGCTCGAGACCGCCGTCGAGACCCAGCGCGCTCACGAGTACGACCGGCACCACGAGCCGGGACCGTACGCCGCCGCGGGCGAGACGCTCGACGCTGCACGCGAGCGGATCGCGTCCTTCCTCGGGGTGAGCGAGCGCGAACTCGCGCTCACCGAGTCCACCACCGACGGGATCAATCGGATCGCGACGGCGATCGAGTTCGAGGCGGGCGACGTCGTCGTCCGAACCGACCTCGAACACCCGGCGGGGATCCTCCCATGGGAACGGCTGGAGGCCCACGCCGGCGTCGAGGTTCGCGTCGTGGAGACGGACGAGGGACGGATCGACCGGGAGGCCTACGCGGAGGCGGTCTCGGGCGCGCGACTCGTCTGCTTCAGCGCGCTCACCTGGACGCACGGGACGGTGCTGCCCGTCAGAGAGCTCGTCGAGACGGCCCGCGACGCAGGCGCGTTCACGCTCGTCGACGGCGTGCAGGTGCCCGGTCAGCGCCCGCTCTCGCTCCCCGACTGGGGAGCGGACGCGGTCGCCGGGGCGGGCCACAAGTGGCTGCTCTCGCCGTTCGGGAGCGGCTTCCTCTACGTTCGGGAGGAGTCGATCGCCGACCTCGTCCCCGCCTCGGTCGGCTTCAAGAGCGTCCGCGAGCCCTACGGCGCGTACGAGCTCTCGCCGGACGCCCGCCGGTTCGAGGTCGGGACCACGAACGTCGGGACCCACGCGGCGCTCGCCGAGGCGACGGCGCTCCTGGAGGCGATCGGGATGGGGACGGTCGAGGCGCGGATCGAGCGGCTGACTGAGGAACTGAAAGAGCGAGTGCCCGAGGGGCGGCTGCTGAGCCCGCGAGCGTTCGAGTCCGGGCTGGTCACGGTCGGGGTCGACGACCCCGAGGGGGCCGTCGAACGGCTCGGCGAGCGGGATATCCTCGTTCGCACCGTCCCGGGCGTGGAGGGGATCCGTGTCTCCGTACACGTCTTCAACGCCACGGCGGATATCGAGACGCTCTGTGCGGCGCTCGCCGAGGAGTGGTGAGCAGGCGGGGACGGGAGCGGCGAGCGGAACGGGGTCCGTCCGGACTGCCGCACGTCGCTCCCTGCAGGACCGTACCCGGCTCTCGATCCTAAAAAACGGTCCGGCGGTCCGTATCGTACTGATTGTTGCGACTGTGTACCGGTCCGGTCGCCCGACATCGCGCGGTCGGTACCGGGACGACTCGAAACGATCACTATCAGAGATCGACCGTCATCCCGTCGTAGCCGAAGGTGATCCCGAGACGGTCGTGTCGCTCCTCGAGTTCCAGGTAGTCGTCGTAGCTTCGGCCGTAGACCTCCTCGAGTTCGGTGAGGATCGTCCGTTCCGGTCGCACCTCCTCGACCTGCTCGACCGTCCGCTCGAAGGTGATCTCGGTCTCCTTCTCCTCCGCCCACAGCGAGTCGGTGAACATCGGGCTCCCGTCGGGCGCTTCTCTGAACAGCCCGCACTCCTTGATCCAGCAGTCGAGATCCGAGGGCACCCGGTAGAGGTTGAGGTACTTCGTCTCGTCGGGCGAGACGAGGAGTTTCGCGCTTCCCTCGAAGAGGAAGTTCGACATCCGCTGGTCGCCGTCGGGCGCCATCGGCACCTCGAGGTTGGTCACGGTCGTCTCGCCCAGCTCCATCGACTCGCCGTCGTCGAGGATCTCGACGTCGACGAAGACGCCGTCGTACTTCAGCCGGTAGGGCTGTGAGCGTTCGATCGCCCGCCGAGTCGCCTCGCTCATCACGAGCGTCGGCGGGTCGGCGTTCGCCCAGGAGTCGAGCGGGAACTCTGCCCGGCCGAGCGCCTGGACGACGCTCAGCCCGTTGACGTGGTCGCCGTGGAAGTGCGTGAGGAAGACGTACTCCACCCGGTCGATCCCGGCGTCGTTCAGCATCGGTCCGACCTGTTCGGGCGTGTCGACCAGGGCGTTATCGTCGTGGACGAACGTCGCGTTGCCGCGTCTGACGTAGCGTCCGCCCTCCTCGCGTGCCTCGCGACACACCCGACAGCCACAGGTCGGCATCGGGATGGGGAAGTTGCCGCCGGAGCCAAGCTGTGTTACGCGCATCGTCCCCGGCTACGTACCCCCGTACAAAGACCGTTCCCCGGGGAGGCTAGAGGAACCCCCAATCCCTTAGACACAGCCGTTATGCCCGCCCGTCACCTCCCGTCGGTGATGACCGCCGCGTCCCCGCCCTCCCCGCCGAAAACCACCCTCCACTGTTCGAACTGCGGCCACGAGAGCGCCGCCGACGGCGACTGGGTCGTCCACGAACGGTTCGACGCCACGAGCTACGGCTGCCCGGACTGCGGCGTCGAGATCACCCGGCGCCGTCGGTTCGACCGGCCACCGGTCGTCGCGAGCGCCACCACCGCGGCCGAGGCGTGGACCGAAGCCTGGACCCAGAGCTGTGTCGGCTGGGCCAGGCTCTGGCGACGCCTGCTCGCCTAGCGGACCACGACGACCGGCACCGGCGAGCGCCGCACGACCGTCTCGGTGACGCTCCCGAGGAGGAGCCGTGAGATGCCGTCGCGGCCGTGGCTCGCGATCACGACCGCGTCGAAACCGCCCTCCTCCGCGTGGTTCACGATCGCCCGTTCCGGCTTCCCGGTCAGCGTCTCGGTCTCTATCTCCCGCCCCCGATCCTCTGCCGTCTCACGAGCAGCAGCCAGGACCTCCCTCGCGTGCTCGCGGGCGCGGTCGTAGCCCGGGATCTCCTCCTCCGGATCGCCGAAGGCCGCCCAGTAGCCCTCGGGTACCGGGATGACGTGGAGCGCCGTGATCGTGGCCCCGGGGTAGGTCTCCATCGCGTACGCGAGCGCCTCCGTCGAGGGGTCGGATCCATCGATCGGAACGAGTATCTGCTCCGTCATGTGCCGGCCTACGACGGGGACCGACATACCCCTATCCCCGATTCCCGGGCGACGAGACCGACCGCCGTTCTACGGGAGCTGGAGGAACACGGCGAGCGCGAGCGAGAGGAAGACCACCTGGAGGGCGGTGTTGACGAGGATCACCTTCGTCCCGAACTCCGCGCCCCAGATCCCGTACTGGAACGGGATCGATCGCTTGAGCGTCGAGACGCTGAACGAGAGGATCCCCCCGAGGAGCATCGCGATCACCGCCTGTCGCGCGGTGAACGACTCGCCGACCAGCGGGGCGAGGACGATGGCCCCGCTGGTCGTGTCGGCGACGAAGACGAGGATCACCGGGACCGCGGCACCGGGAAGCCCGAACAGGGAAGTGAGGGGTTCCGCGGCGGCCGTCGTGCCTTCGAGGTCGGTGAACTCGAGGGCGAGCACCACCGCCGTGTAGATCACCACGAGCCGGGGGACGATCTCCCGTACTTTCTTTAGTGTACGCTCGCCCGCCCTGCGGAACCGGTCCCCGGTAGTTCGATCCCGGTCGGGGACCTCGGCCTCGATCGCCCCGGGGTCGACGTTCCGGTCGGTGAGCACCAGCGCCCCCGCGAGCACGCCGGTGAGCGTGATACACAGTGCGATCAGCGCCCGCGTGCCGACGTAGAGCAGTCCCACCCGGAGGCCGAGGATCGGGAGCAGCACCGGGAGGTAGTAGGTGAGGAGGTGCTGGACGAAGCCGAAGAACGTGTTCATCACCACCGCGACGAGCGTCGCCCGGTCGTCGAGCACGCCCCGGTCGCGGAACTCCGCGAGCATCCCGTAGCCGGCGGTCACCGAGACGGTGTTGGTGAGCACCGCCGCGCCCACCTCGTCCGGCAGGTTCGCGGGGCCGGTGAGATAGCGCGCCCCGCGGGCGATGGCCTGCACGACGCCGTACTCGACGAGGAGGTTCGCGAGGCCGACGCCCGCGGCGATCAGCGCGGTGATGACCAGCACGCGCGGGAGCACCGTCCCCAGCAGCACGTCGAGGAGGGCGGACACGATCGGACTCGGGCCGGGAGCGCGTTATCGCTGTCGTTCGCTCGACGCCGTCCTCGCCTACGTGACGACGTAGTAGGGGTCGCGCTCGATCCGCGGGGTGAGCCACTCGCGGACGTCCCGCCCCCTGAACGCCCGGATCCGGAGCCCGGAGAGGTCGTAGCTGTCCAGAACGCCGGCCTCGCGGAGGCCGTCTTCGAGCTTCGAGCGGTTCCAGCGGACCTCGCCGTCGTAGGCGTGCGACCGATGCGTGACCCGTTCGTAGGTCGTCTCGTCCGTGTAGACCACGCCGTCGTACTCGACGGTCCGCATGTACGGCACCCCGAGTATCGACTCGATGTAGTGGATCTGGGAGGCGCGTAGCCAGTCGGTCCCGACATCGAGGTAGAGGACGTTCTCGCGGTCGAGTTTGCCGAACGCCCCCTCCCGCGACCAGGTGTCGCGGTGCGTGCAGTCGTCGAACCGGTACGGCCCCCTGACGAGCAGCGAGTTCGTCGGGTCGTCGGTCCGGTAGTCACAGTCCTCGAAGAACAGCCGGGAGAACGCGCCGAACCGCGGGAGCGAAAAGCGCTTGTGATAGATCCCGTCGGGCGAGCGGAACGCGGGGGTGAAGCCCTGGGTGAGCACGCTCTCGAAGCGGTCCTCGAGCCGTTCGAGGAGGAACTCGTACGGGTTCCGGTCGAACGCGCGTTTGACGTCGCTGAGTCCGACGTGGACGAACACCGTATCGGTGGCGTACTCGTCGAGGATCGCGTCGAACCGTCCCGGGTCGGAGCGGTCGACCGAGCGGTCCGCGCGTCGGTTCCGGGCGTACATCGCGAGTCGGTTCGCGAGGATCCGACCACGGTGGAGCCGTTCCGGGGCGTACTCGAGCGCCGTGTCGCGCGCTCGTCTCCGTGCCCTCGTGATGCGTGTCTCGGACGGTCTCGGCTCCTCTGCGGTGGGTCCCATCGACAGGACTCGCGGTTGGGAGAGCCGACGCCTTACTATCGGGATCATAATCGAGAGACGTGACGGGATAACGCAGCCTTTACCCGCCGCGTTCGACCGGTGCGCCGACGGCGTTGCCCCACTCCACCCACGACCCGTAGTAGTGACGGACGTCGTCGTAGCCGAGCAGTTCGTGGAGGGCGACCCAGACCAGCGCCGATCGCTCGCCGATCCGGCAGTAGACGACCGTCTCCTCCTCACCCACCCCTTCGGTCCCGTAGAGTGCCTCGAGCTCCTCGGTCGGCCTGAACCGACCGTCCGGGCGCACCGCTCGGCTCCAGGGGACGTTGATCGCGCCCGGGACGTGGCCGCCGCGCTGGACGCCCTCGTTCCACCCGGGAGGGGCGAGGACCTCTCCACGGAACTCCGGTGGGGAGCGGACGTCGACGATCCGTGTCCCGGTATCGAGCGCGCGCTGAAGCTCCGGCCGGTCGATACGGATCGAGGCGTCGGGCGGCTCCGTCTCGTACTCCCGTGGCGTGAACGACGGGCTCTCGTCCGTGAGCGGCCCGTCCCGCTCGATCCAGTAGTCACGACCGCCGTCGAGGAGGTAGCAGTCGGTGTGCCCGTAGTACGAGAACAGCCAGTAGGCGTAGGCGGCGAACCAGTTCATCACGTCGCCGTAGAGGACGACCGTCGACTCCGTCGCGATCCCGGCCTCGCCGACCAGCCGCTCGAACGCCTCCCGCGAGGCGACGTCGAACCGGACCGGGTCCTGGAGCTCGCGCTGCCAGTCGAACGTCAC
>SKWB01000202.1 GCA_007129135.1 Halococcaceae archaeon
GACGACCGCCACGAACCCTTATGACCCGCTGGCGCGAGGGCGCTCGTGTGACGCGTCGAACGGACTGCCCTGCGGGAGCGACGACGGAGGGTGAGCAGCCACGACCGCCCCGCTGTCGGGCACGCCGGGGCGAACGCCGGGCACGACCCGGACTCGATCCATGACCGGGACGGGCTTCCAGGCGGCGATCCTCGACTTGGATGGGACCGTCTACCGCGGAGACCGCCTCGTCCCCGGGGCGGATCGCGGCGTCAGGACGCTCCGCGAGCGCGGCATCGAGGTACTGTTTCTCACCAACAAGGCGATCGCGCGCCGGGAGGACTACAGCGAGAAGCTCGCCGGCTTGGGTATCCCGGCAGGCCGCGAGGACGTCGTCAGCTCCGGCTGGGTGACCGCACGGTACGTCCGCGAGCGCTACCCCGACGCTCGCGCGCTCGTCGTGGGCGAGCCGCCGCTCGTGTCCGAACTCGAGGCGGCGGGGATCGAGACGACCACGGACGAACCCGGGGAGCTGCTCGTCGTATCGATGGATCGCGAGTTCACCTACCGAAAGCTCGACCTCGCGCTCCGGACCCTGGAGGAGGGGACCCCGTTCCTGGCGACGAACCCCGACCGGACCTGCCCGACCGAGGACGGGGCGATCCCGGACGCCGCGGGGATGATCGGTGCCGTCGAGGGCGTGACGGGACGGACAGTCGACGTGCTCCTGGGAAAACCCTCCGAGACGATGCTAGAGACCGTTCTCGCCGGTCTGACGGCCGATCCGCGGGAGTGTCTCGTGATCGGGGATCGACTGGAGACCGACATCGCGATGGGCGAGCGCGCCGGGATGACGACCGTCCTGGTGCTCTCGGGCGTGACGGACCGTTCGACGCTCGCGGACAGCTCCGTGAGACCCGATCACGTCATCGACTCGATGGCCGCTATCGGCGACGTGCTCGACGGGTGAGCGGTTCGACCCGGTCTCCGTAGACCCACCGGTGGGAAAACCCCTCTCTAGAGATTTATAACGATAAGGCATAAGCCGATCCGCGCAGTACTCCCACCCGGCATGGTATATAAAGGCACGGTTCGAGATGGCGTTTCACGGCGGCGTCTGCTCGCCGGAGTCGGGAGCGCGGCGATCGGCGCGGTAGCCGGCTGTCTCGGGGACGACGAGGACGGCGAGGTCGACACGGTCGAGGACGACGAACTGACCGTCTGGCACGCGATGGGCGGCGGGCTCGGGGAGGCGCTCGACGCGCTCGGGGAGGAGTTCGAAGCCGAGACCGACATCGAGGTCAACATGGAGTATCAGGGGAGCTACGAGGACACCCTGAACAGTTCGTTCAGCGCGATCGAGGCCGGCACCGTCCCCGAGGTCGTCCAGATCGACAGCCTCCACGCACGACAGATCCTCGACACCGACGCGATGACGTCCGTCGAGGGAGTCTTGCCCGAGGACTACCCGTTCGACGACTTCCTCGAGCCGGTGACCGACTTCTTCGAGATCGACGGGGAGCTGTTCTCGCTCCCGTTCAACAACTCGAACGCGATCCTCTACTACAACAAGGACGTCTTCGAGGAGGCCGGGCTCGACCCGGAATCACCGCCGGAGACGCTGGGGGAGGTGATGGAGTACTCCCGCGAGATCGTCGACGCGGAGGCCGCCGACTACGGCATCACCTGGCCGAACCACGTCTGGTTCATCGAACACTGGTTCGCGCTCGCCGACCAGGAGATCGTCGACAACGAGAACGGCCGTGACGACGACCCGACGACGGTACACACCGAGACCGACACTGGCGAGGCGCTCTGGGAGTGGTGGCGCGAAATGAACCAGGACGACCTCTACACGAATCCGGGGATGGAGGCGTGGGACGAGGCGACCGAGATCTTCTACGGCGAGACCTCGGGGATGTTGCTCACCTCGACCGCCGCGGTCGCCGGTGCGATCAACGCGAGCGAGGAGCAGGGCTTCGAGCTCGGCACGGGCTACTACCCGGCACTGGACGATCGGACGGGGGTCCCGATCGGTGGCGCGTCGTTCTGGGTGTTCGACGGTCTTTCGGAGGAACGCGAGGAGCAGGTGGGTGAGCTGCTGACGTTCCTCACGGAGCCGGAGCACCAGACCACCTGGCATCGGGACACGGGCTACTATCCCGTGCGCGAGACGGCCGTCGAGGAGCTCCAGGACGAGGGCTGGTTCGAGGACAGCCCCCACCACGGCACGGCGTTCGACCAGCTGCTCGAGAGCGAGTCGACGCCGGCGACGCTCCGGATGCTCGTCGGGCCCGCCAGACAGATTTCCGTCATCCTTCAGGAGGGCTCGGTCGACGTCTTCCAGGAGTCGGTCGAGCTCGACGAGGGGCTGGAGGACATGCGCGAGGAGGCCGAAGCGGAGCTCGAACGCTACGTCGAGGCACGGGGATAAGATGGGACAGCGCGAGATCTACGGCGAACGGGGGAGCGTCCTCGAGTCGCTGAAGGAGGGCCGAACCGGTGAGGCGATCGACCACTTCAGGGGAGGCCTCGCGGCGTATCTCCTCTTGCTCCCGACGCTGGTGGTCTCGCTCGTCTTCCTCTACTACCCGGCGCTCCGGGCGGTCGAACTGAGCCTCTACCAGACGCTCATGTTCGGCGCGCGACGGTCGTACGTCGGACTCGGCAACTACGTCTCGCTCGCGACCTCCTCGACGTACCAGTGGAGCGTGATCATTACGGTCGTCTTCGCCGCGATCGTGGTCGTCGGCGTGATGGGGTTCTCGCTCGTCGTCTCCTTCCTCCTCCACGAAATCGAGATCGGGAAGTCGGCGTACCTGATCGCGGCGATCTGGCCGTACGCCCTGCCGCCGGCGGTCGCCGGAATCGTCTTCCTCTTTTTGATCCACCCGACGATCGGGATGTTCACGTCGGTGATCGAGGGGCTGACGCCGCTCACCGTCGACTGGTTCAGCCGTGGACGTCAGGCGTTTCTCGTCGTGACGATCGCGGTGATCTGGAAGCAGATCGGCTACAACGTCATCTTCATGATCGCGGGCATGAACAACGTCCCGAAGACACTCACCGAGGCCGCCGAACTCGACGGTGTGAGCCGGTGGAACCGCCTGCTCCGGATCTACGTCCCGTTGATCTCCCCCACGCTGCTCTTTCTCGTCGTGATGAACACGATCTACGCGTTCTTCGGGACGTTCGCGTTCATCGACCTGATGACCCAGGGTGGTCCCGGCGGCGCGACGAACATCATGATCTTCGACCTGTATCGTAACGCGTTCGAGTTCAACAACCACGGGCTGGCGTCCGCGCAATCGGTGATCCTGTTCGCGATCGTGAGCGTCCTCATGTACGCGCAACTGCGCCTGTCCGACAGACACGTCCACTACGGCTAACCATGAGCAAAACGACCGTCACCCGACACCTTCCCGACTCGATCACGCGAGCGGAGATAGACGGGACGCTCCGCTCCGATCGACTGTGGCTGCACGTCGGCCTGTTCCTCTCGGTGTTGCTCATGGCGCTGCCGCTGTTGCTCGCGTTCGTCATCAGCCTCCAGTCCCGGGGGGTGATCACGAGCGTCTCACAGCTCTCGTTCGACCGGGCCTTCGAGAACTACCGGGCCGTGCTGATCGATTACAACATGGGTCGGTACATGTTCAACTCGTTCGTCATGTCGATCGTCATCGTCGTCGGCAAGCTCGCGATCTCGCTACTGGCGGCGTTGGCGATCGTCTACTACCGATTCCCCTTCAAGAACTTCATGTTCATGGTCATCCTGCTCACGCTGATGCTACCCGTTCCGGTGCGGATCGTCCCGCTGTTCGAACTGGTCGCGGGGCTCGGCTGGGCGAACACGTTCCTCGCGCTCACCATTCCGTATCTGGCGAGCGCGACGACGGTGTTCCTCCTGCGCCAGCACTTCCTCTCGATTCCGGTCTCGCTCGTCGAGCAGGCGAAGCTTGACGGCATCGGGCCGATCAAGTTCCTCGTCTACGTCCTGATCCCGATGTCGAAGGGCATGATCGCCGGTGTCTGCGTGATCATGTTCATCTACGCCTGGAACCAGTACCTCTGGCCGCTGATCATCATCGACAGCCAGGAGATGCAGGTCTCACAGGTCGGGATCCGGCTGCTCCAGGGCGTCGTCGAGACCGGCGACATAGCGTGGCCGATCGTGATGGCCGGCTCGATCGTCACGCTGATCCCACCCCTGCTCGTGCTCGTGTTGTTCCGACGACCGCTCCTCGAAACGTTCGGCGTCCAGCAGAAGTGATACCATGACAACCATCACGCTCGAGAACGTCACGAAACGGTTCGAAGACGTCACCGCGGTCGAGTCGATCGACCTCGAGGTCGAAGACGGCGAGTTCCTCGTCGTCGTCGGACCCTCCGGCTGCGGAAAGTCGACGACGCTCCGGATGCTCGCGGGCCTCGAGTCCGTCTCGGAGGGACGGATCTACATCGGCGGTCGGGACGTCACCGGGCTCGATCCGAAGGACCGGAACGTCTCGATGGTGTTCCAGAACTACGCGCTCTACCCCCACATGACCGCAGAGCGGAACATGACGTTCGGCATGAAGTCCGCGGGGTCGTTCTCGGACGACGAGATCGAACGCCGGGTCTCGGAGGCCGCGGAGACGCTCGGGATCGGCGACCTGCTGGCCCGGAAACCCGCGGAGCTCTCGGGGGGCGAGCGCCAGCGCGTCGCGCTCGGACGGGCACTGGTCCGGGACCCGGAGGTGTTCCTGATGGACGAACCCCTCTCGAACCTCGACGCGAAACTCCGCGTCCAGATGCGCGCCGAACTCGCCAAGCTCCACGGCGAACTGGAGACGACGACGGTGTACGTCACCCACGACCAGACGGAGGCGATGACCCTCGGCGACCGGGTGGTGGTGATGAACGACGGCGAAATCCAGCAGGTCGACACCGCCCAGTACCTCTATGACTACCCGAACAACCAGTTCGTCGCGGGGTTTATCGGTGAGCCGGCGATGAACATGGTCGGGGTCGAGGTCGAAGGGACGGACGGGGAGACCGTCGTCTCGCACCCTGGCTTCCGGATCCGACTCCCGGAAACGGACGAGCTCCGACGGTTCGACGCCGGACGGGCAGTCCTCGGCGTTCGACCCGAGGACCTCTCGATCGTCGAGACCGACGGCGACGGGGCCGATACGTTCGTGGCGACGGTGACGGTGACCGAGCCGCTGGGCGACAGCCTGTTGCTCTACTGTGAGGTCGAGGGCGACGAGCTCCAGGTCCAGAGTGCACCCCGAAGCGCGATCGAGCCGGGGGATCCGGTCACCCTCACGGTCGACCGCGATCGGCTTCACCTGTTCGACCGCGAGACGAGAGCCGCTGTGTATCACTCCGACGGGACGAGAGCACGTACACCGGAGGTCACGGCGACCGCCGAGACCGACGACTGATCGATGCGGGAGGTCCCCCCGTGGTCCCGTACCGACCGATCCCGCGGGACCGGCCGCGAGCGAGCGTCCGACCCCGTCCCGACGGTTCGAGGTGACGACGCGTCCCCGCTCCCGAGACGCCAGGTGATCGTGGCGCTCGTCGGATCGACCCTCGCCGGCTGCACGACCGAACGATCGACGGAGGACCGACCGGAACCACGGGTGATCGGCCACCGCGGCTGTGCGGCCGAGAACCCGGAGAACACGGTTCCTGCGGTCGAGGCGGCCTCCGAGGACGCCGACGCCGTCGAGGTCGACGTCCGCCGGTGTGCCGGCGGCGAGCCGATCGTCTTTCACGACGAGACGCTCGATCGGCTCACCGACCGGAGCGGTCGGGTGGCGGACGCGGACTGTGACGGACTCGTCCGGACGGAGGTTCTCGAGTCCGGGGAGAAGGTTCCGACGCTCCGCGAGGTGTTCGACGCGGTGCCCACGGACACCCCGGTCGTCCTCGACCTCAAGGAGACCGGGCTGGCGAGGGAGGTGCTCGCGACCGTCGAGGAGTATCGGCACGACGTCCTCGTTTCGTCGTTCCTGCCGGCGGTTCTGGAGGAGGTCAGATCGATCGATCGCGGCGTCCCGACCGCGTACATCGTCCGGGAATCACGCAGGAACCGGCACCTGCGCCGGTTCGTTCCGGGGATCCCGGGACCGCCGTACTGGCCCGAGAACGTCGGCGGGATGCTCGAGACCGCCGTCGGATTGGGCTGTACCGCGATCCACCCACGCTACGAGCTCTGTCTCGGTACGGACCTCGTCGACCGGGCACACGACGCCGGGTTACGCGTCGAGGCGTGGACCGTCACGACCCGCGAGGAGGTCGACGCGCTCACGGCGGCAGGCGTCGATTCGGTGATCAGCGACGTCTGCCGGGAACTGTAGGCGGCTCCCGGTCCACCGATCGAGGAACCCTCCGCCGATCAGCGTCTATATACGTCACCGATCGGCTCCCCCGCCGAAGGTATCGTACCCCAGAAAGCTTTTTTACGCGTTCTCCACGATCTATCACGCATGGGATCAGATAGCACGAGACGGGCACTCCTCAGGTCGACAGCGGGCGCCGGGGTCGTCGGGCTGGCTGGTTGTCTCGGGTTTCTCGAGGACGACGAGCCGGCGGGTCCGGAACCAGAGAACGGCGAGGAGATCGAGGTGGACCCGGATCAGATCAACATCTGGCACGGGATGGGCGGTGACCTCGGAGATGCGTTCGAATCGATGGCCGAGGAGTTCGACGGCGCGGACGAACTGGACATCGATTTCCAGGGCAGCTATCGGGACGTCCTGAACAACACACTCGCGTCGATCGAGGCCGGCACGGTGCCCGACATCGTACAGATCGCCCGGTACGAGACCAAACAGGTCCTCGACACGGAGGCGTTTCAGCCGGTGGAAAACGTCCTGCCCGAGGACTACCCCGTCGACGACCTGCTGCCGGCGCTCGTGAACTACTTCACGATGGACGACACGCTGCAGTCGATGCCGTTCAACAACTCCAACGCGATCCTCTACTACAACGCGAGCGCGTTCGAGGAGGCCGGACTCGACCCAGAGTCGCCGCCGGACACGCTCGAGGAGGTCAGGGAGTACTCCGAACAGCTCGTCGACTCCGGCGCGGTCGAGTACGGCTTCGGCTGGCCGAACCACATGTGGTTCATCGAACACTGGTACGCGCTGGAGGACGAGCTGCTGTTCGACAACGAGAACGGCCGCGCTGACGACCCGACGACGATCTACCTCGACGAGGGCGTCGGCGTGGAGGTCCACGAGTGGTGGCGCGAGATGAACGAGGACGACCTGTTCGTCAACCCGGGGATGGAGGCCTGGGGGGAGGCGACGGAGCTGTTCACGAGCCAGCGAGCGGGGATGATCATGAACACGACGGCGGCCGTCGCCGGGATCGTCGAGACCGCCGAGGAGGAGGGCTTCGAGGCCGGTACCCACTTCCACCCCACGCTCGGCGGGCGGACGGGAACGCCGATCGGTGGCGGCTCGTTCTGGGTGTCGGGTGACGTCTCGGATGAGAAAGCCGAGCGGATCGGCGAGTTCATCGCCCACATGACCCAGCCGGACCAGCAGATCTTCTGGCACGAGAACACGGGCTACTACCCGGTCCGCGAAGAGGCGGTCACGGAGCTCGAGGAGGAGGGCTGGTTCGAGGAGAACCCCCAGTACCGGACGGCGTTCGACCAGTTACAGGAGACGGAGCCGACCCCGGCGACCGGGGGCGCGATGCTCGGGCCCTCACACAGCGTCCGCACGATCGTCCAGGAGACGTCCCTGGACATCGTCGACGAACGCGTCGAGGTCGACGAGGGGCTGTCGACGGCGCGCGAGGAGGTCGAAGCGGAACTCGAACGGTACAGGGAGGTCATGGCCTCGTGAGAGAACTCGGCGTCGGTCGGACCGTGATTCGGGATCCGGGCCCGACCCGGTCGCCGTGACGGGCGCCCGTCCCTGGCTCGCCGCATAAGTTTTTGTACGACCTCGAAGAACACCGGTCGAGAACGAATGATGGAGATCCGTGGACACGGGGGGTCGCTCGGTCGCGATTCGGCCGTCGCTCCCGGCTGGACGACTGGCGGTGATCGTCGGTGAGATCGGACGCCTACACGCTCTCGTTTCCGGTCTGGGTGGAGTTCGGAACGGACGTGAGCGAGGGTGTCGGGCCGATCCTCGACTCGAAGGGGTGGCAGAGGCCGATGGTGGTCACCGATCCGGGTATCATCGACGCCGGACTCCTCGACGGGATCGAGCGCTCGCTCGAATCGGCGGGGATCGAGTACGTCGTCTACGATGGCGTCGAACCGAACCCGACGACTGCGATGGTCGAGGAGGCGACGGAGCTGCTCGAGGCCGAGGGGTGTGACGCCATCGTCGCCGTCGGTGGCGGTAGCGTCCTCGACGTCGGGAAGGGTGCGTCGTTACTCGCGACCAATCCCGGATCGATCTCCGACTACGAGGTCACGTCGGGCCAGGAGGTGTGCGCCGGGCCGATCGACCGTCACACCCTCCCCCTGATAACGATCCCCACCACGGCCGGGACCGGCAGCGAGGTCGACTACTGGGCCGTGATCACCGACGAGGACCGCGAGTTCAAGATGGCGATCGGTCAGCCGCCGCTTTCCCCCGGCGGCCCCTACCTCGGCGCCGAGGTCGCCCTCGTCGATCCGGCGCTCACGGCGTCGTTGCCGCCCCGTCAGACCGCTGCGACCGGCTTCGACGCGTTCTCCCACGCCCTCGAGATCCACGTCTCGGCGGTCTCGCCGCCGATCGTGCGACCGTTCACGCGTCACGTGCTCGGTCTCGTCCCCGAGTATCTCCCACAGGCGTACGAGGGAGGCGACCCGGAAGCGAGAAAACGAATGCTCTTCGGCTCGCACGTGGCGGGGATCTGTGAGAACCTCGGCGGGTTCGGGGCGATCCACTCACTGGCCGAGGCGACGGGCGGGATGTACCCCGAGATCCCACACGGCGAGGCGATCGCCGCGTACACCCCGTCGGTGATGGAGTACAACAGCCAGGCCGTTCCCGAGCGCTACGCCGAGGTCGCGGCGGCCATGGGTGTCGAGGTCTCCGGACGCACGGACGAGGCCGCCGCACGGGAGGCGATAACCGCCGTCGAGAGGCTCATCGAGAGGGTCGACCTGCCATCGGGTCTCCGTGAGCTCGGGGTCGCCGAAGACGACCTCCCGGTGATCGCCCGGAAGGCGACGGAGACGATCGAGATCCACGACAACCCCCGGGCGGCGGACGGCGAGGATCTGCTCGAGATCGCCCGAAACGCGTACTGACGCTCACTGGCCGCCTCCTGACCGTTCCCTGGGGGAGGGCACCCACCTCCCGGTACGCGCTTCGATCGGCGCTGTACGGACGACAGGTCAGCTCGTGGGAACGGATACGCTCGTGACCGTGCGGAGAACGATACGACCGCGGACCACTCGGTCCGGGTGGTCGTCACGACGCCGACGTCGATCGCTTCGGCGCGAAACGGTTCCTCGCGCTCTCGCTCGTCCCCCGGATCACGTGGGACGGTCTCGATCTCAGCGTTCGTCGAGTGCGACGGGGAACTCTCTGCTCGCGACGTCCGCCGCGAACGTGCCCGAGTCGGCCTCGAACGTGTCGTCGTGGATCGGGCGACGGGGTCGAGACACCACCGCCTAC
>SKWB01000129.1 GCA_007129135.1 Halococcaceae archaeon
AGACGACGAGGAAGAAGTCGGTGACCGGGCGCATCCGCTCTTTGATCTCGGTGCTGTAGGGCAGCTGTGCGAGGCTGAGCCCGGCGAGGAAGCCGCCGACCTCGACGGTGACGTCGAGGGTCTCGGCGACGTAGATGAAGACGAACGCCCAGGCGACACAGACGACGAACAGCACGTGGTGGTCCTCGGCTGCCACGCGCATGACCGACGGGAGGACGTACCGGTAGGCGAGGTAGGCGGCGACGCCGAGGCCGACGAGCAGCCCGAGGATCACCGCGGCGTCGACCGCGAGCTCGGTCGGTGGACCGGTGAGACCGGCGCCGACGAGCGCGAGGACGATCACGAGGTAGATGTCCTGGACGATCAGCACGCCGACGTCGATCCGCCCCGGCAGGGTCTTTATTTGGCCCTGCTCGTCGAGCAGCTTCACGATCACCGGCGTCGCGCCGAAGACCGTCGCGAGCGCGATGACGATCACGTCCATCTCGCGGAAGCCGAGCGCGTAGGCGACCGCGAGCGCGAGCGCCGTCTGGAGGACCGTCTGGCCGACCGCGATGTTCACGATCGAGCGGAGGATGTGTTTGATCCGCTCGAAGCGCATCTCGATCCCGAGGACGAACAGCAGGAAGCCGAGACCGAGCTCGGCCATGATCTCGATCAGTTCGTCCTCGGTGACGATTCCCAACAGAACTGGACCGACGACGATCCCGGTGAGGAGATAGGCGACGATCGCCGGCTGTCTCGTCTTCCTCGCGAGTACGCCGAGAAGCGTCGCTGCGACGACGACGATCGCGAAGTCCGTCGCGAGCGCGATCCCACCCAGGGTCATCGACGATCACGACCGACTGCGTCATCTGTCACGGTGTTCTCCCGTTCGAGTTCTCGGTAACCCTTTGTCGGTATTTCGCTTTCGCGGGCCGATTGCCGGTTCTCGACCCCGTATCGGAGGGATCGATCGAGCCGGCTACCGGTGGTAGACACAGAACGGGAGTTGTTCACCGGAGAGCGACCGGATCGGAGCTATCAGACGTCGAAGACGACGTAGGCGTACCAGCCCTCGGCGCGCTCTTCGAGCGCCATCTCGCTGTAGGTGACCGCCTTGACCTCGCGGGCGTCGACCGCGTCGAGCGGCACGCCCCGCGCGTTCGCCTCCAGGTGCCACCCCTCGCCCTCGCGCTCGATTCGGACCTCGTGGTCGGCCGGGAGGACGTCCCTGACGTCGCGCTCGTAGATCAGTTCGTCGAGGTAGTCGAAGAGCAGCGCCTCCTCGCTCTCGGCGAGGACCGAGACCGAAAAGCGCTCGCCCACCAGCGGGAGCTCCTCGCAGTGGGCGGCCGTCAGGCCGTCCGCGATGGCGGCGAAGACCGCGTCGCGATCTTTCGCCCTCGCCTCGACCGCGACGTCGGCCGTGTGCGCCCGGAGTTCGTACACGGCGGGCGTTCGTCCGCACGGGGGTTCACCCTTCCCATCGCCGGTGCAGTTATTACGTTCCCCATACCTATTTTACGGGTAGTGAGTGTCAACGTCGATCTACAGGTCGTCGGCCCGGGCTCCGCGGCGGAGGTCGAGGAAGCCTGGCGACTGAAGGAGCGGATCCGCGCCGAAGAGGACGTCCTGAAACAGCGCCGTGGCTTCTTCCACGAGGCCTACCGCCGCTCGACGGTCCACCTGCTCCGGATCGGCGGCGACCTCGGCGGCTTCGTCGCCACCCGAAGCGACGGCTACATCCTCTTTCTCGCCATCGCCCCCGAGTACCGGGGCGAGGGCCTCGGCCGACGGCTCGTCGAGACGGTCGCTGACGAGCACGACCGGGTGACCTGTCACGCCCGGACGACCAACGAGGAGGCGCTGGTCTTCTACGAGCGCGTCGGCTTCGAGATCGTGCGGCGGATCGACGGCTACTACGAGGACGACGGCGACGCCTTCTACCTCCGACTCGGCGACGGCGGCATCCGGGGGAAGCTCTCGGAGTTCATCCGTCGCTGACCGCAGGCGCTTTAGCCGCCCCCGTCGAACGACCGACGAATGGACGAGCGGACGCGACTCTACCTCCGGGGCCGCTTCGGGGACCACTACCGCAGGGCGGAGGTCACGCCCCCGCCGGCGGCGAACGAGCGCGAGTGGGGCTACATCCCCTTCTCCGAGGGCGGGACGAGGATGGTCCGTCACCGATCGGTGCTCGACCTCGGCCGGATCGACGACTTCCTCGCGCGCGAGCGGCCCCGTCACGTCTACTTCTCGACGGGAACGTACGACGACCCCGGAGCGAACTCGATGGGGGAGAAGGGCTGGCGCGGATCGGACCTGATCTTCGACCTCGACGCCGATCACCTCCCGGGGGTGACACTCGGCGAGGACAGCTACGCCGAGATGCTCGCGACCTGTAAGGGGGCGCTCTACAAACTGCTCTCCTTCCTGGAGGATGACTTCGGCTTCTCGGATCTCACCGTCGTCTTCTCCGGCGGCCGTGGCTACCACGTCCACGTCAGGGACGAGGGGATACGGGGCGTCGAACGGGAGGGCCGGCGCGAGATCGTCGACTACGTCCGGGGGATCGGCCTCGACTTCGAGGCGATGATCTCGACCGAGACGGTCGCCGGTCTGGGCCGGAAGACGCCCGCGGAGAAGCGGAGCCTCGACACCAGGGGCGGGTGGAGCCGCCGCGCACACGAGGGCCTGCTGGCGCTCGTCGAGGAGGTGAGCGGGGCGAGCGAGGAGGAGGCGATCGACCGCCTCAGGGAGTTCGACGGCGTCGGCGAGGGCAAGGCACGGGCGGCGCTCCGGGCGATGGCGGAGAACCGGGCGGCGATCGAGGAGGGCAACGTCGACGTCCACCCGGCCTTCTTCCCGATCGTGAGGGGGGTCCTGGCCGGGACGGTACGGGCGGAGAACGCCCCGATCGACGAGCCGGTGACGACCGACACGAACCGACTCATCCGGCTGCCCGGCAGCCTCCACGGCGGGAGCGGGCTCTCGGTCGTTCGACTCGACAGGGAGGAACTAGAGGGGTTCTCGCCGCTTTCCGACGCGGTGCCCGACACCTTCACCGGCCACGAGATCGCGATCGAGACCGACGAGGCGAGGGAGGTCGAACTCGGCGGAACGGTCCACGGGGTCGAGGAGGGACACTCGACGGTTCCCGAGTACGTCGGTGTCTTCCTGATGTGTCGCGGCTGGGCCGAGAAGGGACGCGAGCGGTGACCGGGTCGAGAGTCGGGGGCGATCGGAGTCGTGGACGGGAGAGTTAAGTGAGTCCGAGACGTCGCTCGCGAGTATGTATCAGGTCGTCGCACCCGACGTCGAGGTGTGGCGGTGAACCTCGACGACCTCCAGTCGGTCCGCGACACCGAGCGCCGGAAGGACAGCCTCCAGCACCTGGAGGCGAGCTTCTACGGCGACGTCGCCCGGTATATTGAGGGGCTCAGGGAGGAGCGTTCGACCGTCGCTGGCTCCTCGTCGGACCCGTTCGCCGACCCCGAGGTCCGCCGGCTCACCGACGAGATCGAGACCGCAGAGGGGACCGTGGAGGCTATCTACGAGCGCCGGGTCGGGAAACTGGTGAAACTAGCGAGCTTCTCCGCCGCGGACATGCCGGCCGACGAGGAGGGGCTCACGAACGAGGAGCGAGAGCTCTTCGAGGACCTCGTAACCCGGATCAAGGAGAACAGAGCCCACGTCCTCTCGGTGCTCGCCGGCGAGGCCGACGGTTCGACCGCCGAAGCGTCGGAAGCGAGCGAGCCGGCGGGCCCGACGCCGGAGCCGACCGATTCGGAGCGGGCGAGCGAGAGCCGGCGGCCGCAGCCGGGGCCTGAGACCCCCGCCCCGGACGTCAGCGCGGCCGACCTCATGGGCGGGGCCGATCCGACGCCGACCGACGACGAGCCCGATCCCAACTCCGAGTCACCGGCTGGAGCGAGGGCCGAGCGCTCGCCGGGCACCGAACGCCGGACCGTGCGGATCACCGAGGACGTGGGCGAGATCGTCGGCTTCGATACACGTACCTACACGCTCGCCGCCGACGACGTCGTGACGCTGCCGGTCGAGAACGCGGAACCGCTGGTCGAGCGCGAGGCCGCCGAACCGCTCGAGTAGCCTACTGGAACGCGCGGCTCGCGTTCTCCTCTTCGATCGCCTCGGGCGTCTCGAAGCGCTCTTCGATCTCCTCGTAGCGCTCGCGCACCTCGCTGGTGACGCTCGGCAGCACCTCGCCCAGCGCCGCCTCGAAGTGCTCGCGCGAGATTCGGACGTTGCCGACCGTCTCGGCCATCTCCTCGGGCGAGACCGACCGGATGAACTCGCGGGTCGCCGCGAGCGACGCCTCCCGGCAGACGGCCTCCACGTCCGCACCGACGTAGCCGTCAGTTTCCGCCGCCAGCCAGTCGAGGTCGACGTCCTCCGCGAGCGGTTTGTTCTCCGTGTGGACCGCGAAGATCGCCCTGCGTGCCTCCTCGTCAGGCACCGGGACGTGGACGTGTCTGTCGAGCCGTCCGGGGCGCAACAGCGCGTTGTCGATCAGGTCCGGTCGGTTGGTCGTGGCGATCACGACGACGTCCTCGAGCTCCTCGAGCCCGTCGAGCTCGGTGAGCAGCTGCGAGACCATCCGCTCGGTGACGCCCGAGTCGCCGGTCCCGCGGCCGCGCTCGCCCGCGATCGAGTCGATCTCGTCGAAGAAGACGATCGTCGGGGCGTTCTCGCGTGCCTTGCTGAACACTTCCCTGACACCTTTCTCCGACTCGCCGACGAACTTGTTGAGCAGTTCGGGCCCCTTCACCGAGATGAAGTTCGACTCGGCCTCGTTCGCGACCGCCTTCGCGAGCAGCGTCTTCCCGGTCCCCGGCGGTCCGTAGAGGAGGACACCCTTCGCCGCGTCGAGGTCCATCGCGGAGAACACCTCGGGGTACTCGAGCGGCCACTGGATCGTCTCGCGCAGGCGCTCTTTGGTGTCCTCCAGGCCGCCGACGCGCTCCCAGGAGACGTCCGGCACCTCGACGAACACCTCCCGGAGCGCCGAGGGTTCGATCCCTCGCAGCGCGTCACGGAAGTCCTCCTCGGTGACGCGCAGCCGCTGGAGGATCTCCGCGTCGATCTCCTCCTCCTCGAGGTCGAGTTCGGGCCGGATCCGCCGCAGGGCGTTCATCGCCGCCTCCTTCGCCAGGCTCTCTAAGTCCGCCCCGACGAAGCCGTGGGTGTTCTCCGCGTAGCGATCGAGGTCGATACCCTCGGCCAGGGGCATCCCCCTCGTGTGGACCTGCAGGATCTCCGTGCGGCCGTCCTTGTCCGGGACGCCGATCTCGATCTCGCGGTCGAACCGGCCGCCACGCCGGAGGGCGGTGTCGAGCGAGTCGACACGGTTGGTCGCCCCGATGACGATCACCTCGCCGCGCTCGTCGAGCCCGTCCATCAAGCTGAGCAGCTGAGCCACCACGCGACGTTCGACGTCGCCGGTCGTCTCCGAGCGCTTGGGCGCGATCGAGTCGAGCTCGTCGAGGAAGACGATCGCGGGGGCGTTCTCCGCGGCCTCCTCGAACACCTCACGGAGCTGCTCTTCGCTTTCCCCATAGTACTTCGACATGATCTCCGGGCCGGAGATGTCGGTGAAGTAGGCGTCGATCTCGTTGGCGACCGCCTTCGCCATCAGCGTCTTCCCGGTGCCGGGCGGGCCGTGTAGCAGGACGCCCTTCGGAGGTTCGATGCCGAGCTGTTCGAAGAGCTCGGGGTGGCGCATCGGCAGCTCGATCATCTCCCTGACCTGTTCGAGCTCCTTGTCGAGGCCACCGATGTCCTCGTAGCTGATCGAGGGGGAGCCGACGGCACCCTCCCGGATCTGTTCGGCGGGCTTCTCGCTGATCCGGATATCCGTCGAGTCCGTGACGACGACGGTTCCGGTCGGACTGGTGTCCGCGATCTTCAGCGGGATCTCCCTGCCGGAGCCACCGGCCATCGGGCCGATCCCGAAGCCGACCCTGACCGTCTGGCCCTTCGTGATCGCCTGTCCGGAGAGCCGATCCCTGACCAGCGGTCCGATGTTGCCCTGGATCCGGAGGTTCTGTGGGGTGGCGACGGTCACCCGTTTCGCGGGCGAGACCTCCGCCTTCTCCACGGTGACGCGGTCGTCGATGCCGACGCCCGCCTCCTGACGGAGTCGGCCGTCGATACGGATGACGCCGCGGCCCTCGTCCTCGGGGTAGCCGGGCCAGACGCGTGCGACCGCGCGGCCGCCTTTCCCCTCGATGAGGATGTAATCGCCGTTCTCGAGGCCGATCTCCTCCATCGCTGCCCGGTCGACCGCCGCCAGTCCACGGCCGGCGTCCTTCTGTTTGAGTGGTTTGACGGTGAGTTTCATCGCTCTATCTCGACCGTGACGACGCCGTTTCTCATAACCGCTTTCGCTTCCTCGCCGGGAACGTCGATCTCGTACTGGTCGTCGCCATCGCTACCGGGAACGACGACCAGAGCGGTCCCGTCGACGACGTCCACGGTCCCTTCCACCGATCCGACGTCGGCGACGACGACCGAGGAGTCCTCGTACTCGTAGCGGCGCACCATCGGCTCGTCCGACTGCTGGATGTCTATAGAGTGCATCTCGACTAACCACAGGTAAGTGTTCAGAGTATAAAATCCTGTCGCGCGCGGTAGCACGCCCTCAGGTGGTTTCCCTCGTCCAGTAGTGTCGTGGTTCCGCAGCCTCATGACGCTCACGGTGGGGGGCCGGGGCGGCCTGCTCCCGCACGACGGTTTATAGCGTCGGACGGAGGAGTGGTGTGTATGCACACAGTCACCGTCGAGGGCCGCTCGATCGCCTACGAGGTCCACGACCGGGGCGGGAGCGGTCCCGGGGTCGTCTTCGTCCACGGGAGCGGCGGCTCGCGCGCGGTCTGGAAGTCACAGGCCAGACTCGCCGACGAGTTCCCGGTCGTCACGATCGACCTGAGCGGCCACGGCGACAGCGAGGACGTCGGCTCCGACCCCGGCTGGGAGACACTCTCGGCGTACGCGAGCGACGTCATCGCCGTCGCGGAGGAGACCGGCGCTCGTCGCCTGGTCGGGAACTCCCTCGGCGGGGCGGTCTGTCTCCACGTCGCGCTCCATCGGGAGTTCGACGCGGAGCGGCTCGTCCTCGCCGGGACCGGCGCGAAACTCGCGGTCCTCGAGGACCTCCGGGAGTGGCTCCGCGCGGACTTCGAACGGGCCGTCGAGTTCCTCCACCAGCCCGGACACTTCTTGAGCACCGACGCGTCGACCGAACTGGTCGAGGCCTCGAAGGAGGCGATGGTCGACTGCGGTCAGCGGGTCGTCCGACGGGACTTCGAGAGCTGTCACGAGTTCGACGTCCGTGACGAACTCTCGGGGATCGAGGTCCCGTCGCTCGCCGTCTGCGGGTCCGAGGACCCACTCACCCCGCCTTCCTACCACCGGTATCTCGCCGAGGAGATGCCGGACTGCGGCTACGCCGAGGTCCCCGACGCTGCCCACCTGGCGATGCTCGACCGACCCGAGGGGTTCAACACCCTACTCTCCGAGTTCCTCTCCGGTCAGTAGGGGTCCTCTACCCCCTCTTCGACGTGGCTGTGCTCGGACGCGGGAAACTCACCGGAGGTGACCGCCTCGCGGTAGGCGGTGATCGCACGCTCCATCTCGCCGCCGACATCGCCGAACCGTCTCGAGAACGGCGGTGACCACTCGCCGAGACCGATGACGTCGTTCACGACGAGTACCTGCCCGTCGCAGTCCGCTCCTGCCCCGATACCGATCGTCGGGATCGAGAGCTCTCCGGTGACCGCGGCCGCGAGGTTCGCGGGGACGTGTTCGAGGACGAGCGAGAACGCCCCGGCCTCCTCGTGTCGGTCGGCCAGATCGGCGATCTGCTCTGCGGCCTCCGCCGTCGTTCCCTGCCGACCGTACCCCCCCAGCTGGTTCACGTGCTGTGGGGTGAGCCCGAGGTGAGCCATCACCGGTATGCCGAGGTCAACGAGCCGCTCGGTGAGGTCCACCGTGTGCGCGCCGCACTCGAGTTTCACCGCGTCCGCACCGCCCTCGGTGAGCAGCCGCCCCGCGTTCTCGATCGAGCGCTCCTCGCTCACGCCGAAGGAGAGAAACGGCATGTCCGCGACGACGAGCGCCTCCTCCGTCGCCCGCGAGACCGCTGCGGTCCGGCTCAACACCTCATCCAGCGTGACCGAGAGCGTGTCCTCGTAGCCCAGTACCGTGTTCCCCATGCTGTCGCCGACCAGCAGCACGTCGATCCCGGTCTCGTCGGCGATCCGCGCGGTCGGCGCGTCGTAGGCGGTCAGCATCGTGATCGGTCGCTCACCGGAGTGAGACCGCACGTCCGCAACCGTCGGTGACATACCTCTCGGTCGCCGCCTCCGGAGTAAAGCGTGTGGGTCTCGGAACGCTTAGGAGCGCTCGTCCCCCACCGATCGCTGTGCCAGAGCTCGTCGAGACCCACGACCCCGAGGGCGTCGACTACGGCTGGGTCATGCAGGTCACGTTCGTGCTCACCATCCTCGTCGGCGCGCCGATCGTGGCCGTCGTCTCGGTCGGCGCGGAGCTCCCCACCTGGGGCGCGCGTGCGGAGTTCGCGATCCGTATCGGTGCCGTCGTCTGGATCCTCACCGCGATCCCGACGTTCCTCTACGCCCGGCGGCGGGCCTCGGACCGATCTGAGGGCGGCAACGAGCAGCGGGAGGCGGCCGAGACCACGGAAACGACCGCCGAACCCGCTGAAGACGACTGATACGGTATACTGTATCTCTCGACCGCTCGGACCGAGAGACGGATACCGGTCCCACCGCTACGGGCGGACAGCAGTCCGTACGATCAGACGAGGTCGCTCACGTAGTAGAAGTCCATTCCCGCGCGCTCTGCGGTCAGCGCGTCGCGGTCGGTGTCGCCGACGAAGACCGACTCTTCGGGGGACGAACCGACCCGCTCGACCGACGCGAGCAGCGGCTCGGGGTCCGGTTTCGCGACGCCCACCGTGTCACGGCCGACGACGGCCGCGAACGACTCGCGGATCCCGTGGGTGTCGAGGGCGATCGAACAGGCCTCCTCGCAGTTGAGCGAACAGACCCCGAGCGGGCGGTCGTCCCCGGAGACGTGATCCGCGAGCGCTAGCCGTTCGGAACTGCGCGCGCCCTCCCGTTCGTGGTCGGCGATGATCTCCTCGACCTCGTCGGAGAGTTCGGCCTCCGCCGCGCGCTCTCTGAGGCTCCAGAGGTCGTCGTCGAGCACCTCGATACCCGCCCCGGCGAACGTCGTCGCGACGTCACCCGCGACCGCCGCCCAGTCCACGTCGAGGTGGACGAGCGTCCCGTCCAGGTCGTAGACGATCGCGTCGTACGGTTCGAGCTGTCTCATGCGTGGCTCTCGTCACTCTCGGGGC
>SKWB01000059.1 GCA_007129135.1 Halococcaceae archaeon
AACTCGACGCGCTCGTAGGCGTCGCCGTCGATGGTCACGCCGAGTGTGGATTCGAGCGTCGATTCGAGCCGGGAGACGGCGTCGCTCCGGAGGTGGTGGCGGTTCGTGACGTTCATGGCCGTACTCGCCCACGGCGAGACATAAATCGACCGTTCGATCGAACCCGAGAAAAGGGCTAAGTGCTGGCGCTCCGTCCTCTCACTCATGTGGGGTCCCCGACGCCAGGGACACCGGTCCGTCACGTGTATCGCCTGTGGGGCGGAGACGACCCGCGGCGACGCCCGCGAGTACGACAAGTACGGCGACCGGTGGGACCGCGAGGGAAAACGGTTCGAGTACCTCTGTAAGCGCTGTCACCGCGGGCTCTGTCACCAGCCCCGGGACGAACTCGAGGGGCTGCTCTGTGAGGTTGGTGACGGCGCTCGGACCCAGGAGGAGTTCCTCACCTGGTACTGGGCGGCCGTCGAGGAGCGGTACGGCCCGCTCGAGGAACGAGAGCGGTGAGGGACGGCCGGACAACGCTTACTTACCCGTCGCCCGTAGCCGAAACCATGACGCGAGTTCTCGTCACCGGTAGAGCCGTGGAGGGATCGACGTGACCGACGCCGAGGAGGGCCAGGCGTACGCCGGCACCGCGGAGGGCCAGGGACCGGTCGTGATCGACGAGGAACTCGCACGCCACATCGAGCGAAAGCGCGAGGAGCTCCTCGAGAAGTTCGAAATCCCCGACGCGTTCCCGGGTGCCGTACTCGAGGAGGCCGAAGCCAGGACCGAGGACATCGAGAGCGAGATCCGGAGCGAGGTCGACGAGCGCCGCGACCTGCGAGAGCTCACCACGTGGACGACCGACCCGATCGACGCCCAGGACTTCGACGACGCCATCTCGGTCGAGAAGCGAGAGGACGGCTACGTCCTCTGGGTTCACATCGCGGACGTCACTCACTACGTCACCCCCGAGACGGCGACCTGGCAGGAGGCCAAACAGCGCGGGAACACGGTCTACCTCCCGGCGTACACGATCCACATGCTCCCGCCGACGCTCGCGGAGACGGTCTGCTCGCTCGTCCCCGAGGAGGACCGACTCGCACACACCGTCGAGATGTATCTGGATGGAGAGACGCTCAGCTACGAGGAGATCGACATCTACAAATCGGTGATCAGAAGCGACGAGCGACTCACCTACTCGCAGGCCGAAAAGCGCCTCGACGACCCCGACGCCCCGCTCCACGAGGAGTGTACCCTGGTACACGAGCTGGCGGACCGGATGCACGAGATCCGAAAGGAAGACGGCTCGCTGGTGCTCAACCCGCGCAGGGACCGCGCGCACACGATCATCGAGGAGTGCATGCTGAAGGCGAACAAGGCCGTCACCCACGAGCTGATGTGGAACAGAGGGGTCGAGGCGATGTACCGCGTCCACCCCCAGCCGACTCCTGACGAGTGGGACAAGGCGCTCCAGGAGATCCAGGAGCTCGATGGCGTCTCGATCCCGGCAGAGAACTGGGACGACCCCCGGAAGGCGGTGAACGCGACCCTCGAACAGGCCCCGTCGAGACAGCTCGGGAAGATCCAGTGGGCGGTGATGAAGGTGATGCCGAGAGCCCGCTACATGGCCGACCCGTTCGGCGGCCACCACGCGCTCAACTTCGAGATCTACGGGCACTTCACGAGCCCGATCCGCCGGCTTTCTGACTTAGTCGACCACTGGATCGTCCACTCGAACGACGTCCCGGCGGACCTGGACGCGCTCTGTTCACACGCCTCAGACCGGCAGAAGGCGGCCGAACAGTGCGAACGCGAGTACAGACAGTTCCTGGAGGAGGTCGGGATCGACCCGCAGGCGGTGAACAACCGCGGGCTGGAAGTCGAAGAGCACGACGCGGAGGAGTGACGACGGGCCTTCCATCGCCGTTACTCGAAGACGATCCCCTTGTCCCCGGGATCAATCCTCACCCGTCCACCGATCGGCAGCGGCGCGACCGGGGTGGTGTGGCCCCAGTCCAGCCCGAGAACGATCGGTGCGGTCGGATCGTACCGTTCCACCTCGGAGACGACCCGCCCGTAGAGCCGTTCTCGGTAGGCCTCGCGCTCCTCCCGGGGTGGCTCTCGCAGGTAGCTCCGCCCGGGCGGTCGACCGACGAGTACCGCCGAGAACCGCTCCAACAGCCCCCGTTCGCCCAGACTGACGAGCGTCGCGGCGACGTCTTCGGGTCCCGGGAGGTCCTCTGCGGTCTCGAGTGCGAGCACCGCGCCGTCGAGGGAATCGGGCTCTGGTAGGTACCGGCCGGTCGCGAGCTGCCACTCGACGATCGCCCGACAGCCGCCCCAGAGCCGTCCTCTCGCGGGGTCGTCGCCACCCGCCCACCGCCACCCCGGGTTCGGCTCGTAGTTCGGTATCTCGTCCAGCTCTTCGGGGTTCGTCCACCACGTGCTCGGCTCGTCGGTCCACTCCGCGGAGGGTTCGAGCCTGCCGGGCGACTCCTCGAAGAAGGCCCGCCGGCAGTAGCGTTCGGTGTACCCCGGGAGCTCGCCCGGGACGGCGAGTTCGTTCATCAGCTGTGCGCCGTTGTACGAGACGACCCCGGCGTTCCAGAGCGCGAGCGAGACGTTCGTGTTGTCGCTCATCCCGAAAAAGCGCGTCGGGCTCGCCCGCAGGCGCTCTACGTCGAGGTACCGCAGGATCCGCAGCGCGTCCCAGCCACCGATCGTCGCGAACACGCCCGTGATCGAGGGGTCGCAGAACGCGGCGTGGAGGTCGGCCGCGCGTGCTCTCGGACTGGCTTCGAGAAACTCGTCTCCCTGTCTGGCGGTCGGGAAGACCACCGGTTCGAGGTCGAAGACCTCGCGGAGTCGGTCGAGTCCGAGCGCGAGGAGGTGCGGGGCGTCGCGCGCGCCGCCGCTCGAGGGGGCGACGACGGCGACCCGGTCACCCGGCTCCATCGGCGGCGGTGTCAGGAATCCCATCGTATCAGAGCCGCCGGTCGAGGAAGTCGAGCAGGATCTCGAACGTCCGGATCTTCTGGTCGATGTCCGAGGAGGCGTGGCCCTCCTCGCCGAGTTCGACGTACTCGAAGTCGGTTTCCGGACCTTCCTCGTAGCCGGCGTCCGTGAGCGCCTCGCGGAGCAGCCGTGCCTGCGAGATCGGCACCCGGCGGTCGTTCACGCCGTGGACGATCAGCAGCGGGGCCGAGAGGCTCTCGACGAGGTTCACGGGGCTTCGCTCGTCGTAGAGGTCGGGGTTCTCCTCGGGCGTGCCGAGCTGTTTCTCGAGCAGTTCGGTCCGGAAGTGTGGCATCGTGTTCTCGAACATATCCCCGAGATCGGTGACGCCGATCCAGCCGACGCCCGCGGCGTAGAGCTCCGGGTACTGGAGCATCTGCATGAACGCGGAGTAGCCGCCGTAGGAGCCGCCGAAGACCGCGACGCAATCCGCGTCGAGCCACTCCTTCGAACCGAGCACGTGACGGACGCCGGCTGCGACGTCGGCCTGCTCGTCGCCACCCCAGTCCCCATAGAGCAGTTCCACGAACTCCCTCCCTCGCCCCGTCGACCCGCGGTAGTTCACCTGCAGGACGCTGTAGCCCCGGGCGAGCAGCACCTGCGAGTAGAGGTCGAAACTCCGGTAGTCGGCCGCGCGGGGCCCGCCGTGGGGGTTGACGATCAGGGGTGAGGGGCGCTCGCCCGAGTCGTAGAGGATGGCTCCGATCTCGAGCCCGTCGTGCGAGTCGAACTCGAAGTACTCCGCGTCGGCGAACTCCCGAGCCGAGAACGGACCGTACTCCGCCTCGAGGAGCACCTCCCGCTCGTCGGTCGCGAGGTCGTACGCGAGCAGCTCCGGCCGGCGCGTCGGCGTCGTGTGCGAGACGAGCAGCCGGTCACCGGCGAGCGCTGTCGAGCCCGCACCGGGGAAGGTACTGACGCCGTCGGGGAGATCGAGTTCTCTGCCCTCGCCGCTCCCGGTATCGTAGACCACCGGAACGACCATCGCCTCGCGAACCCGGTGGACGAGGATCCGGTCCTCGTCGAGGAACCCGACGGGCGACTCGTCGTACTCGAGGTCGCCGAACCAGTCGACCTCGTCGGTCGCGAGGTCGTAGATCCCCGCCCGCGAGAGGTCGTCGGTGTTGTCCGAGAGGAGCAGCCGCTCCCCGTCGGGCGAGAACTCGGTGGGCGAGCTCTCGGCGCCCGTCTCACCGATAGCGAGGTTCCGGGGATCGCTCCCGTCGGCGTCCGCGACGTAGACGTCCTGGTTCTCGTAGGAGTCGGTCTCGTTCGTCGCGTAGGCGATCCGCTCGCCGTCGGGTGAGAGGACGGCGGAGCCGGCCGCCCGCTCGTAGTCGGTGAGCTTCGTCGTCTCCCCGCTCGAGAGGTCGTGACCGTAGACGTTCATCTGACCGTCCACGGTCGATCCTACGAGGAGCGTCTCGCCGCCCTCGCCGACGTCCATCAGCGCGACCTGTCCCGCCATCTCGACGACCGGCTCGACTCCCCCATCGAGCCCGATCGCGTAGAGGTCGTTCTGTTCGTCGCCGTCCGCGTCGAGGTGGAAGTAGATCTCGGTACCGTCGGCCGCCCACTCGACGTGCCAGCGGGCGTTCCTGGGTACCTCGCCGTCGCTCACCCGCTCGCGCTCTCCCGACTCGACGTCGATGAGGTGGAGTTCGTTCCGACCGGTCACGTCGTAGTAGAGCGCGACTCGCTCCCCGTCCGGCGAGGCGGTCGCGTGGTAGAAACTCGGGAGGCTCACGAGCTCACGGATCTCCTCGTCGAGGTCCGACATACCTCGCACCTCGTGGCAGTTCGCCTTCAATCTCCCCATCGGCCCACCGCTCCGAAACGGCAGCACCTGGTGGGGTGAGTCGTGCTGTTCGTCGCTCCGATCGGAGGTCCTACTGGTGATCCACGCTACGAACGGGAGTCGGGTACCGACGGTTCCAGTACGGTTCGGTCGAGTGAGGGCCGCACCCGGTACGCTCTTATGTGACGACGGGGAACTCCCGTCGAGGGCCCTTAGCTCAGTCCGGTGAGAGCGCTCGGCTCATAACCGAGTGGTCGTTGGTTCGAATCCGACAGGGCCCATCCACAGTTTGAACGGTTCGTAGCCGACGTAAATGGGGGATAGAGACCTTCTACCACCCACTTCACCGTTCGAGTTGGTTTCGAACGGCCATTCCCGTTTGGAGTTCATCCGTACGATGAACGCGGGTCGCCGTCGTCCGGGCTTCTCTGGTATACGAAGTAGAGTAGCTACTCAAACGTCGAGTCGTTTAGCCAGTGTCGGCTAAACAGCTTGATATTGAGCAGCAACTTCGACTCGGTGTCGAGAGCTGCGTACAGCCAACAGAGTTCGCCGTTGACACGGATCGTCGTCTCGTTGGCAGCAACCCGATTCGGCTTCGCTGACGGCGGGTCGGGTTGGTACTCAGCCGGCTGATGCGTCCACGATCAGATAGCCTCATGAGATCGCTCTACGCCCAAAATCATAGGACGGCGTTCATCCTCTCACACCTTAAGATTCCAAATCAAACGGCTCTCTGAGCGTCGTAGAGACACCATTCACTTCGATCTGAGGACTTCTCAACCACGTCAGATAGACGGTACCGCTTTTTGTGCCTATGGGCTGGCTTAGAAGAATTTACGTTGTCTCACTGTCAGCCGACCAGAGACGGACCATCCCAATTTTCCTACTTTTGACCAGATCCTGCTTTTCTAGTTGACGAAGACGACGATAAGCCGTATCACGATTGCAACCAACTTGATTGGCAATCTCTTGAGTACCGACATCCGGTCCATGCTCTTCTAAAGTATTTAGAAAATCCTCTTGAGGGGCACTGTCTAGTTGAGTCAGTTCGAGAAGTGAGCAGGTCGTTGAGTTTGTTGGAGCAAATGCTCGCAGACCTGCTCAGCGAGTCCTACGACGCGAATCTAGAAGAAGCTTGGGAGAACGAGCGGACGGCAACGTTCACAAGAGCAGAGCTCTCGTGCGGCCCATCAGAACGCTTCTCGTTCTGAGGATGGTGCAGCCGACGCGGGTCGCGGTTGACGAGACAGCGATCCGTGTCGACGGCGAGCTCTGTTGGCTGTATGCTGCTATCGATACCGAATCGAAGCTCCTGCTCGATGTGGGATTATTCAGCCATCACCAGAACCGAGGGTTCTGGCTGGCGAACGAGAGCGACGCTCTCGTCAACGACGCGGGACCGATCCCGCGTCGGCGTTCTCGCATCGACTGACGCAAAACCACGATCTCTCGGAGGCAATGGTTCTAGCGGATGGCTTTGGATATCTGACTGCCCTCTCCCGATTGGGGTTGAGCGGTCGGCTCGATTACTCGAAGAGAAACTTGATCGAGAAGTGGTTTCAGACCCTCGCGATGCGCACCGATCGCTTCCATACCTACTGGCGGGGCAGTCGGAAAGGCGCACGACGCTGGCTCCGCCGCTTCACTCATCACTATAATTTTCATCGGCCGAATCAAGCGCTGGCCAACCGCACTCCCGTCGAGGAGGTCCTCATCTAGACACTGCCTTCAGCGTCTAACTGACGGATATTCGTGTTGAACCGGAGTAAATATAAAAATGCGAACAACAGCTTCTCGAGGCCGATCTTTGCACACGCGAAAATCGCGGCTTTGTCGTTGAACGTGCAGCCACAATTCTCACAGCGATATCGCTGACACTTCCGATAGCTGCCGTACTCGATCACCGACTTAGACTGGCAGCGCGGGCTCTGGAGGCACTCGCGCCAGCGAACCTGCCCCAGCAGGTTCGCGGCGCTCGCCTCTGAGCGAAAGACTTCAACTGAGAACATAGTCGGGTGATGCTGACGCATCACCCTTGCCCGCTACGCTTTCACATTGCCAGCTCTGTTCGATTAAAAATCCGCTTCTGAAGAGCGTTCTTAAAGGTCCCACGATGCTAGCCGACGAGTTCGTCAGTCGTTGGGTTATGGGTATTGACGAATTCGATAATCCCGTCCAAGGTTTCGACGTAGCGCGTCCCGCCGCCGAACATCGGAACGATACTACGGAGCCGATCCGAAGACGTGTGGAAATGCTTTCACGGTAAGGGTTGTATGAGGTTGGTCCGTGCCCTAACGCGGAATCGTAGCGGGCGCGAAGGCGCGTTCGAACGATGATCGGGTCCGTCCCGATCTTCCTCACAGTGCAAGATGCTGAAAAAGGCGATTCAGTAGGTAAGGGCGTTCAGACGTCTGAACCCGAACGAATAGAAACCGTGCGTATTCCGTATGGGTCCGGGCGGATTCGAACCGCCGGCCTCGGCCTTGTAAGGGCCGCGTCATGACCAACTAGACCACGAACCCGTACTCCCGAGGAATCGATCCGTCGGGATAACCGTTTCTGCTCACGGCAAGCGCTATTTCCGGCGAGGCCCTCCACGGCGTATGGCACTTCGCCGCGGCCCGGTCGCGCTCGCGCTCGTCTTCGCGCTGGTCGCGGTCGGTCTCGTCGTGGTCCAGCTCGGCCTCCCGGTCTGGACCGGCGCGGACGGGGCCACCGTGACGGTCACCGACGGCGAGGAGACGCTCGCGACGGTCGACGCGGAGGTCGCCGATTCGCCCGGCGAACGGTACACCGGCCTGAGCGACCACGAGAGCCTCGGCGAGGACGAGGGGATGCTCTTCGTCTTCGCCGAGGAGGGCGAACGCGCGTTCGTGATGCGCGAGATGGCCTTCGGCATCGACATCCTCTTCGTCAGCGACGAGGGCGAGATCACGGGGATCGTCGAGGCGCCCGCGGACAGCGACGAACGCTACGTCGGCGACGCACGGTGGGTGCTCGAGGTCAGGAAGGGCTACGCGGCCGACCACGGGATCGAACCCGGCGACCGGATCGAGATCGAGTACCACTGAGCACCTATTTCGATTCGTAGCGAACCCTTTTACTCGCTCCACCCATTCGAGGCGGTAATGGGCATTACGGACGAGGAGGACCCGTTCGAGGAGCAACGGGCGCGGGTCGACGACTCGATGACGCGACTCTTTCGCCAGTACGGAGTCGAGCAGAAACGGGAGTACGCGGTGGGGATCGTCGGGAGTATCTTCGCCCGGCTGCTCGACCTGATCCCGACGCTGATGCTGGGGGTGGCGATCGACGCGATCTTCCTCGACGACCCGTTCACGCTCTTTCTCGTCCCCGACGCGTGGATCCCCACGGGCCAGGAAGAGCAGTTCGCGCTCACGATCGGGATCCTCGCCGGGGCGTTCGCGCTCGGCGCGCTCTTTCACTGGGTCAGGAACTGGGGCTGGAACGCCTCGGCTCAGAACATCACCCACGACATCCGCGTGGACACCTACGAGAAGATGCAGCGGCTCAACATGGAGTTCTTCTCCGACAAGCAGACCGGCGAGCTGATGAGTATCCTCTCGAACGACGTCAACCAGCTCGAGCGGTTTCTCAACGACGGGCTGAACTCCGCCTCGCGGCTGATCGTGATGATCCTCGGCATCGGTGGGGTGCTCTTCTACCTGAACTGGCAGCTCGCGCTGATCGCGTTGTTGCCCGCCCCGCTGATCGCCGGGTTCACCTACGTCTTCATCCGGATCATCCGGCCGAAGTACAAGAAGATGCGCGCGACAGTCGGCGCGCTCAACTCCCGGCTGGAGAACAACCTAGGCGGGATTCAGGTCATCAAGTCCTCGAACACCGAGCGGTACGAGGACGACCGCGTCGACGACGCCTCCTACGAGTACTACGACGCCAACTGGGACGCGATCTGGACGCGGATCAAGTTCTTCCCCACGCTCCAGCTGATCTCGGGTATCGGCTTCACGCTCACGTTCCTCGTCGGCGGCTACTGGGTGTTCGCCGGCCCGCCGGGGCCGTTCACGCTCGACCTCTCGATCGGGGTGTTCACCATCTTCGTCCTCTACACACAGCAGATGATCTGGCCGATGGCGCAGTTCGGCCAGATCATCAACATGTACCAGCGCGCGGAGGCCTCCAGCGCCCGCATCTTCGGGCTGATGGACGAAGCCGGCGTGCTCGAGGAGGACGCCGACGCTCCCGAACTGGCGGTCAGGGAGGGCCGCGTCGAGTACGACGGGGTCTCGTTCGGCTACGACGAGGAGACGATCATCGACGACGTGAGCTTCGCCGTCGAGCCGGGCGAGACCTGCGCGCTCGTCGGTCCCACCGGTGCTGGGAAGTCGACGATCCTCAAGCTCCTGCTCCGGATGTACGACGTCGACAGCGGAGAGATACTGATCGACGGCACCGATCTGCGCGACGTCTCGCTCTCGTCGATCCGCCAGTCGATCGGCTACGTCAGCCAGGACACGTTCATGTTCTACGGCACGGTGCGCGAGAACATCGCCTACGGGACGTTCACCGCGACCGACGAGGAGA
>SKWB01000022.1 GCA_007129135.1 Halococcaceae archaeon
GCCCTCGATGCCGATCACCCGCGGCTCGGCGGCCTCGGAGCCGGAGGTGTCCGGATCGGAGGGCAGCAGTCCGGCCATCAACTCCCTTTCTTCTCCGACCAGTAAGAGCGTTCGGTCCGGTTACCCGTTCGACTCGCCCTCGGGCGGCGTCTCCTCCGTCTCCGCGAGTTCGAAGAGCGTCCCGTACTCCTCCGGAAGCCCCGCTCGAACGTCCTCGAACTGCCCCTCGGTCACCGCGTCGTCGACCACGTCGAAGACGACGCGGGCGTGGTGGGCCGCGTCCGCCACCGCCTCGTCGCCGTCGCCGACGCTCGCGTCGCGCTCGGCTACCCGACCGACGAACTCGTCGGGGCCGAACGACTCCGTCCTCCCCGCCCCGGAGAGCGGCCCTTCGAGCGGCTCCGGGAGCTGTGCCGCGAGGTTCTCGGCCTGTCCGTCCTGGATCCGCTCGGCGAGCGTCGAGAGCGTCGCCCGGGTCGCCTCCTGGGCCTCCCCGCGCGAACTCAGCTGCGCACGGTGCTGGACCTCGCCGATGAACGCGTCGTGGTCCATGTCCGGGCTACCGCACGGACGGGAATAACGGCCGAGCCTGCGCGTGATGGCTGCCCGTAACGGCTTTTGCTCCTGACCGCTTCGGGCGTGTATGCTCACCGATCCGGCGTTCCTCATCATGATCGGGCTGTTGCTCTTCTTCGTCTTCGGGACGTTCGTCTTCGTCCGCCGGGTGCTGCTCAGCTTCCGCGAAGGGATCGACCGGGGCCGACAGTAGATTCCTCGCGGGGAACGAGTCGCTAGAGCGCGGCAGAGACCCGCTCGACCACCCTCTCTACGTCCTCTCCGCTCACGTCGAGGTGCGTACAGAACCGGACGACGTGCTCGTCGAACGGCACGCCGAGGACTCCGTGTTCCGAACAGGCCGCGAGGAACTCCTCGGCGGTGTGGCCGGTGTCCTCCGTGTGGAGGAGGACGATGTTCGTCTCCGGCGTCGGGACGCGGAGCCCGGCGACGCCCTCGAGCCCCTCCGCGAGCGCCCGTGCGTTCTCGTGGTCCGCCGCGAGCCGGTCCCTGTTCTCCAGCGCGAGCAGCCCCGGCGCGGCGAGCACGCCCGCCTGGCGCATCCCGCCGCCGAAGAGCTTCCGCTCGCGACGGGCCCGGTCGACGAGTTCCTCGGGACCGGCGAACATCGAGCCAACCGGCGCGCCGAGCCCCTTCGAGAGACAGAACATCACCGAATCGGCGTTCTCGACGAGCTCCGGCGCGGGCGTCGAGAGCGCAGCCGCGGCGTTGAACAGCCGCGCGCCGTCCACGTGAACCGGCACGCCGAGGTCGTGGGCTTCCTCGCAGACGGCATCGACGTCCTCCTTCGCGATCGCCGTCCCGCCCTTGCTGTTGTGGGTGTTCTCCAGGCAGACCAGGCCCGTCCCCGGCCGGTGGAGGTCCTCCGCGACGTAGCCCTCCCTGACCTGTGCGGGCGAGATCACGCCCCGGTCGTCGCCGTCGACCATCCGCACCTGGAGGCCCGCGTGCTGAGAGAACCCCGCCAGCTCCCACTTCACGACGTGGCTGTCGCGTTCGGCGAGCACCTCCTGGCCGTGGTCGGTGTGGACGCGCCCGGCGATCTGGTTGCCCATCGTCCCCGTGGGGACGAACAGCGCCGCCTCCATCCCGACCGCGTCGGCCGCCCGCCGCTCGAGTTCGTTCACCGTCGGGTCCTCCCCGTAGACGTCGTCGCCCACCTCGGCCTCGGCGCTCGCCTCGCGCATCGCCCGGGAGGGCCGCGTCACCGTGTCGCTTCGCAGGTCGATCATGCGGGGGGTACCCGCGGGAGGGGGAAATAGGCGGCGTTCGCGGCGGTTCGCTCTGGCGAACCGCCCTCTCGACCGCAACACGTTTGCCGGCCGTCACGCACTCTCCGGATATGGATCCACGTGTCCGCGAACACGCCGGCGTGATCGCCGAACACTCGGTCGATCTCGGTGCCGGGGACAACGTCGTCATCGCCGCGCACCCGGTCGCCTCGGAGCTCGCCGTCGCGCTCCACGAGGTCTGTGGCGACGTCGGCGCGAACCCGGTCTACCTGAGCGGCGACGACCGGGCGAGCCGAGCCTATCTCAGGGCCTCCGAGGGCGAGTTCGAGACCCCGGACCACCAGCGGGCGCTCACCGAGGCCGCGGACGTCTTCGTCTTCGTCCGGGCGAACGAGAACGTCACCGAGACGAGTGACGTCGACCCCGCGATCAACGCGGACTACTCGCGCGCCCAGCAGCCGATCCGGAAGGAACGGCTCTCGAAGCGCTGGTGTCTCACCGGCTTTCCCGCCCCCGCGAACGCCCAGCTCGCCGGGATGAGCACGGAGGGATACGAGAACTTCGTCTGGGACGCCGTGAACAAGGACTGGGAGGCCCAGCGCGAGCACCAGGAGCGGATGGTCGACCTCCTCGACCCGGCCGACGAGGTCCGGATCCGTTCCGGTGAGGAGACGGAGCTCACGATGAGCGTCGCCGGCAACCGGACGATCAACGACTACGGCGAGAAGAACCTCCCCGGAGGAGAGGTGTTCACCGCACCCGTGAGGGAGAGCGTCGAGGGCTCGGTCCACTTCGACAAGCCGCTCTACCGGCAGGGCCGCGAGATCACCGACGTCCGCCTCGAGTTCGAGGACGGGCGGGTGACCGCCCACAGCGCCGCGAAGAACGAGGACGTGCTCACGGAGGTCCTGGAGACCGACGAGGGCGCGCGCTACCTCGGCGAGCTCGGGATCGGGATGAACCGCGAGATCGATCGGTTCACCTACAACATGCTCTTCGACGAGAAGATGGGCGATACGGTACACATGGCCGTCGGGATGGCCTACGACGAGTGCGTCGGCGAGGGGAACGCGGTGAACGAGAGCGCGACGCACGTCGACATGATCGTCGATATGGCCGAGGACTCGGTCCTGGAGGTCGACGGCGAGGTCGTCCAGCGCGACGGGACGTTCGTCTTCGAGGACGGCTTCGAGTAGCGCGAGGGGTCCGTCCGGGCGCTTCCGATACCGACGGCTCGTCGCCAAAGCGCGGTCTCGCGGACGGCCCGCGAAACGGTGCGATCCGGACGGCCCGGTCGATGTTGTTAAATCACCTCTCCAAAACCGGGCGATGTTATCAAGAACGTGGGTCGCGATGGCAGGACGAGTTATCAACCCGTGGCCCATACCGTAGATCGTAATGTCCGCCTGTTGTGACCCGATCTGTGGCTGTGACGACGTGTGCACGTGCGAGGACGACTGCGACTGCGCGTCCTGCTGACCCGTCAGAACCGACTCCGAACCACTCCCGGTTTCCGAACACACCCGACGAGCGCCAGCGCTCCGCTCCCCATCCCGAGCGCCGTCGATTCCTGATGGCTGGTCGCCAATCCGTTTTATTAGCCCGGTCGGTGTGTCTCCGGTATGCTGTCGTGGGATCGGCCCGTCGAGATCTATCGCAACGAAGGGGTGGTGACCCTCGGAGCGAAGACGGCGCGTCTCCTCGGACACAGGGCGATCGACACCTACTGGGCCGGCCGCGAGTCGCGGCCGGTCACCGTCGCCGGTGTGACGGCGACGTTCCCGATCGAGGGCTGGGCCGAGTCGTACCGACTCCGTCGGTCGCTGTCGCTCGAACGGCCGATGCTCAGCGATCTGCTCGCGTCGCTCAGACCGGACGACGTCTTCTACGACGTCGGTGCACACGTCGGGCTCTACAGCTGTCTCGCCGCGAACGTCGTCGGCGGTGACCGGGTCGTCGCGTTCGAACCCGACCCGAAGAACGTCGAGACGCTCTGTCGGAACCTCTCGCACAACACGAGCGAGGCGAACGTCCTCGACTGTGCGCTCGCCTCCGGGGCCGGTCGGATCCTGCTCGACGGGATGGACGGCCCGTTCCGGAGTCGCGGCTCGATCGTCTCCGACGGCGGGCCGGACGCGATCGTCGTCGAACAACGCGCGGGCGACGGACTCGTCGCCAGGGGGGAGATCCCACCGCCGACGGTGCTCAAGATAGACGTCGAGGGTGCCGAGGGCCTCGTCCTCGAGGGGCTCTCCCGGTCGATCGCGGACGAGCGCTGTCGTCTCGTCTACTGCGAACTCCACCACCAGAACGACGACCGGGGAACCCCGACCGAGGCCCGCGGTGCCGATCCGAACGGGACGATCTCGCGGCTCCGCTCGCTCGGCTTCGAGACGGAGGTCCTCGACGACCGAAACGGCGAGGTCCTTGTGAAGGCGCGACGACCCACGGGTTAGACGGTGACGTCGACCGTCTGGTAGCCGCCGTCGACGTAGAGCGTCACCTCGACCGTCTCGCCGTCGAGTGGAACCGGACCGTCCTCGTCCTCGAACACGCGCAGTTCGAGTGTGACCGTCTCGCCGGCGTCTATCGACACGTCCTCGTCGAACCGCTCGTCGGTTCCGAGCTCCCACTGGTGGGGCTCGGCCGGTGGAGCCCGCAGCTCTCCGCGTGCCTCGTCGTCGCCGTCCCGGAGGACGGCCTCCGAACCGGGTCCGTCTCCGATCGCGCTCGCCTCCGCGGTCGTCTCGACGGCGAGCCCCTCGAGGGTGACGTCCTCGAGCGCCGTCAGTTCGATGTCGACCGCTCCGGTCTGCCCCCCGGCGGCGGCCTCGACGTCCGTGAACCGCTCGACCGGACCGTCCGACTCGATCCCCTCGTCCCCAGGTCCGGTTCCGTCCGGCGGCCCCCGTCGGTCGCCACAGTCGTACTCGAACTCGACGGTTCGGGAGAACGATTCGATCGTGACGTGACCCGTGGCCGCTCGCTCCACGACGACGGTGAGTTCACCGGTTCCGTCCTCACCGCCGCGGGCTTCACGCTCACACTCGAGGCTCAGATCCGTCCGCTCGCCCACCGCGATCGGGGCGTCGTCGAACCCGTCCGCGACCCTGACTGGGCCGTTCAGTTCGACCTCGACGTCGAACTCCTCGAGCGGCTCATCGGCGTTGTTCACGAGCGTGAGCACCGTCGTCACGTCGTCGGGTCCGACGGTCTCTCCCCCCTCTTCGACCCCGATCAACCCTCGATCCTCGCTCAGCCCGACGCTCACCCCGCGGTCGGACTCGACGACGCCCAGCCCGAAGGTCGGCCCGGCGAGCAGAGCGACCCCCACGCCGAGACAGACCAGTCCGACGAGGAGCAGCGGTCGCATCAGGGCGGGCGCTCCATTCCCCCGAGACGGTAGCGCTGGTTGGTGTACGCGTGGGCGGCCGCGCTCGCGCCGAAGAGCACGATCAGCGCGGTCGCCCAGCCGAGTTCGGGGACCTGGTGGGTCGGTACCAGTCCGATCCAGAGGCCGGCGACGACGCAGAGCGCGATGCCGGAGAGGCCGAGGTAGTAGACGGCCCACGGGACCGAATCGCCGGGGACGACGTCGAGGTAGACCTCGAGCCGTTCCGCGTCCTCGGTCAGTTCCGCCTCCCGTCCGTCGTACTCGATGATCCCGCTCTCGGCGAGCGTGGGGAGGTGCGTCTGCTGGAGCGAGGTGTAGATCCGCTTTCGCTCCGCCGAGGTGAGCTCCGAGCGCTCCTTGTCGAGCTCCCAGGCCCCGACGCGCTCGGCGAGTTCCGAGAGGCTCACCGGTCGCCCCTCGTGCTTGCAGATGTGGATCGCGTACCGACGGCGATGGCTACTCAGGATGGAGAACAGTTCGCTTTTCGAGTGTGTCGTCTCCCGGTCCATCGCCATCACGGCTCGCAGACGTTACGGAAAGCCGAGGTATATCTTTTCCGGGTAGATATGTACGACAGTACCACGGTTCAAGCAGTGCTTTCCGGATAGAAAGCCCGACATTACAAAGAGAGTATGCTTCCCCTACCCGAGTAGGAACGCGTGGTAATCGGTCCATGCCGATCACGTGTCCGGAGTACTGATACAAAATGAATCTGAACAGGCGGAACGTGCTGGTGGGACTGGGGACGATGACGATCGGCGGCGGGGCGGCCTTCGGCTCGGGGGCGTTCAGCCAGGTCGAAGCCGAGCGCTCGGTCACGGTCGACGTGGCCGAGGACGCCGACGCGCTGATCGCGCTCACCGCGGGCGACTCCGCGTACGTGAACGAGGTCGACGGCCAGGTCGTGATCGACCTCGGGAGCGAGGAACTCGGCGACGCCGACGGGCTGAACCTCGGGGCCGTCACGACCCTCACCGAGGCGCTCTCGGTGACGAACAACCACGAGGAGCCGGTGGAGCTCACGATCGACGGGGTCGAGAGCGACGACATCGAGGTCCGGTTCGAGGACGGTGAAGACGGAGGGGAGATCGACGGTTACGACCTCGGGGACGGAGCGACGCTTGACCTCGACATCGTGATCGATACCGACGAGGCGAGCGCCGACTCGCAGATCGACGAGACCGTGACCGTCCTCGCGGAGTCGACGGACTGAGGCGTGTCTTCCGGTTCGACACACCGTACCGGTAGCCCCCCAACCGAGGGACGGCCGTGAACGGAACCCCACTCGGACGAGCGCTCTCCGCGCTCGCCCTGCTCCTCGTGGTCGCGATGCTCGTCGGTGCCGCGCTCGGTCAGCCGGTCGGGCTCGGCTACGTCGCGAGCGGGAGCATGGCTCCGACGCTCTCGACCGGCGACGGCTTTCTCGCCGTTCCGAGCGCGTTCGTCGAGCCCGAAGAGGGTGACGTCGTCGTGTTCGAGGCCCAGGAACTCCACGACGGTGGCCTGACGACCCACCGGATCGTCGGCGAGACCGACGAGGGCTACGTGACGCGCGGCGATGCCAACCCGTTCACCGATCAGGACGGCCCCGAGCCGCCGGTCACCGACGATCAGGTGGTCGCGGTCGCCCCCCAGGTCAACGGCGAGGTCGTCTCGATCCCGCACCTGGGGACGGGAGTCATGGCGCTCCAGACGACCGTCGAGCGGGTCGGGCCACTCGGCGGGAGCGCGGGCCCGCTCCTCGTCTGGATCGGGCTCCTGCTCACCTGCGTCGCTCTCCTCTCCGATCGGGGGACGACCCGTCGTCAGACCGATCGCTCGCGCTCGCGTCCGGGCGTGATCCGAACGCAGACGCTCGTCGTCGTGGTGGTGTTGCTCGTCGTGATCCCCGTCACCGCGGCGATGGTCGTTCCGAGCGGTGTCCACACCTTCGGGATCGCGAGCACGACCGCCGACTCGGACGACCCGCTCGTGATCGAACCGGGTGAGCGTTCGACCGTCGAACACACGCTCCACAACGACGGCGCCGTTCCGGCCGTCGCCGTCCTCGAACCGACGAGCGAGGAGCTCTCGGTCGAATCCGATCGGGCGTCGCTCCCGCGGGACTCGTCCACATCGGTCGCGGTCACGCTCTCCGCCCCCGAGGAGGAGGGCGAGTACTACCGTTCGTTCACCGAACACCGCTACCTCGCGGTGTTGCCGCCGTCGGTGCTGGTGTGGCTCCACGGGATCCACCCGCTGCTCGCGCTCTCGACCGTGAACCTCGTCGTCCTCGCGGGCTTTCTGGCGCTCGCGGCGGTCGTCGCGGGGCTCCGACCGCAACGGATCCGATCGTCCTCGACGCCGCTTTCGGTCAGACTCAGACGGACTGCCCTCGCCTGGTGGGAGCGCAGATGAGTCACGAATCTATCCGAATAGCCGATACGTTTACCCCCTTCGGAGCGCACTCTCCGGGGATGCCCTCCTCGAAGCGACGCGACCGCCCCCTCGGTGGGTCGGTCGCGAGCCTCGCGACACCGGATCCGTGGGGGGAGCGTCCGTGACGCTCTCGCCCCGATCCCGGCTGCTGCTCGCCCGCCACGGGAGGACGGTCGCGCTCTCGCTCGCGCTCGTCGCGCTCGTCGCGCTCGCGCTCTCGGGGATGACGCTCGCCGCTCCCGGGACCACGGAGGTCTCCGAGGAACGGGACCGAGAGACCGTCACGACCGACGTGGGAACGAGCGCGCTCGTCACCGCCGACGACTCGCTCTACGGGGAGGGGACGACCCTCGAAGACAAGTCCCGATACCTGCTCTCGGACGCCCCGGAGCTCTCGATCGAGGTGCGCACGGACGCACCGGCTGGCTCCGAGGTCACCCACGAACTCGTCCTCGTGACGACCGCGAGCGCCGACGAGGAGACGTTCTGGGAGGACCGAGAGACCCTGATCGAGGAGAGACACACCGTGGGTGAGGAGCCGGTCGCCTCGGGGACGGAGATCGACGTGCAGGAGCTCGCAGAGTCCGTCGAGGAGACCGACGAACGGCTCTCGAACGTCGGGAGCATCGATCTCGTCCTCTCGCTCCGGACGACCTACGACACGGGGAGCTACGCCGACGAACAGCGCTCCTCGGTGCCGCTCGAACTCACCGCCGATGCCTACTGGCTCGACGGCTCGCTCTCGGAGGAGTCCGAACACAGCGAGGTCGCCGTCAGCGAGGTCGAGGAGGAGCCGGATCTCCTCGCGAGCGCCGGACTCGCGCTGCTCGGCGTCGTTTCGGGCGCTGGCGCGGCGTTCGCGTGGCGACACCGGGAGGACGCGGTCGACGTCGGGGCGCTCACCCAGCAGGTCCACAGCCGTCGCCACGCCGAGTGGATCTCCCGCGGGCAGATCCCGATGTGGATGGGCAAGGACTACGTCCGACTCGACACGCTGGAGGACGTCGTGGACGTCGCCATCGACACCAACCAGCGGGTCGTCCACGACACCGAGCGCGACCTCCACGCCGTCATCCAGGGCGACGTCGTCTACTACTACTCGCTCGACGGGAGTTGGGAGGAGGTCGCCTGGCCGAAGATGGACATGAGCGGCTTTTCGGAGCTCTCGGAGGCGACGACGGAGTTCGACGGGGAGTGGGAGCCGGCGTCGAACGGCACTGACGGGTGGGTCGAGGACCTGGATCCCGAGGACGAGGCTAGCTGGGAGAACCTGTAGTCGGATTCCGGGACGTCTCGCTGACGTCCGACACTCCTGCCTCACGAGTTACCCTCCGCTCCGAGATGCTCCCCGTTCGGATCTTCCGAGGGCTCTCCGTTCGCCCTCGCAGCGAGCACGATGGGATTCGAACCGGAGGAAGACGTGCTCGCTTCGCTGCGCGCGTCTTCCAGGGCTCGAACCCATCTCGGTCCGTCCGACACGCCTCGCTGTCGCTCGGCGGTCGTACGAGCACGATGGGATTCGAACCCATGACCATCGGATTAGAAGTCCGACGCTCTGTCCTAGCTGAGCTACGTGCCCTCGTCATCCGCTTCTCGCCGGGCGAAGAAAAACTGTCGGATACGAA
>SKWB01000382.1 GCA_007129135.1 Halococcaceae archaeon
CGCGGTCGGCATGATTTTGAGGGGCCGCCTCGAATCGCCGAGCATGAAACGGGTGCTCCTCATGAGCGACACACACGTCCCCTCGCGGGCGGCCCGGCTCCCACCGTGGGTCGACGACCTGCTCCCGGAGGTCGACCACGTGGTCCACGCCGGGGACTTCGACTCGCCGGAGGCGTACGACCGGATCGACGAGCGAGCGAGCGACCTCACCGCGGTCCGGGGCAACACCGATCCGTACTCCCTCTCGCTCCCACGGGTCGCCACGCTCGACGTCGAGGGGATCCGCTTCGTCGTCACCCACGGCGACGGGCCGACGCACTCCTACCGCGATCGGGTCGCGGAGACCGCCGCGGCGAACGCGGAGGGCGAGACCGTCGGCGTCTCGGGACACACCCACGCGATCCACGACGAGCGCGTCGACGGGATCAGGCTCCTCAACCCGGGGAGCGCGAGCGGCGCCTCGCCCGCACGACGACAGACCGTCCTGCTCGTCGAGGTCGACGGCGAGGACGTCACGGTGACGCGCAGGGAGCGCGAGCGATAGTCGGGTCGTCCCGACACGCTCGATGTCGGTGTCGGCGGCCGACCGGGACCTATCGGCCCGTCGGCCCGTTCCAATGCGCGTACTGTCGGCAGGGCTATGTCAGCTGAGATCGTAGTTCTCTGGCCATTATGTGGTGTGATAGCTATGTCCACGAAGTCACCGAACGTCGATGCGGTGTCGCACGGGGAGTTCCGGCGCGGCCCGGGGACCACCCGGGGGCGTCGAGGAGGACCTCCGATCAATCGAAGAGCGCTCATCCGAGCGGGTAGCGTAGCGGGGCTATGGGGGATCGTCGGCTGTCTCGACCGGGCGCCGGGAGAGACCGACGGGTCGGCCGAGGCGGCCCAGGAGACGGGGGACGAAGGGCTCGATCCGACCGAGACGGGAGCGGTCGGGGAGACGGACGAAGCAGAGGAAACGGATGACGCCGAGGTGACGTCGGATCCGGACTGCGTCATCAGCGGTCGTCTCACCGACGAGACGACGCTCGGAGCCGACTGTGAGCTGTACACGGTCCCGGAGAACCTTCGCGTCGAGGCGACGCTCTCGATAGAACCGGGGGTCACCCTCGTGTTCGGACGGGACACGACGCTCGAGGTGTCGTCCTCGGGATCGCTCGTCGCGGTCGGTACCGAGGACGAACCGATCACGTTCACCGGCGAGCAAGCGAGCCGGGGATACTGGAAGGGGATCACGTTCGACCGATCGGGCGACGCGGAGAACCGCCTCGAGTCCGTCGTCGTCGAGTACGGCGGCGGGCCGACCGAGCGCCACGGCCCCGCGAACGTCCGCCTCGAGGGGACGGGATCGAGCCGATCCCTGCTCTCGGTGTCGAACAGTACGCTCCGCGAGAGCGAGGGGTACGGTCTGTTCGTCGATCGGTGGTCGGCCCTGGAGACGTTCGACGGGAACGTCCTCACCGGGAACGCGCTGGGGGCAGCGTCGGTCGCGTCGACCTCCGCTGACGACCTCGACTCGTCGTCGACTTACGCGGGCAACGATCGGGACGTCGTCCTCGTCGAGGGCGTGACGATCGACGAGGACCGGGAGATACGCTGGCCGGCGCTCGACGCCGACCTGTTGGTCTCCGACGGGACGCTGGTCCACGGGCGGCTCACGGTCGACCCCGGCGCGACGCTCCTGTTCGGACAGGACGCCTCGATCGACGTGCGATCGACCGCTGGCGGGTTGACGGCAGAGGGTACCGCCGAGGAGCCGATCACGTTCGCCGGCGAGCAGCCGACGCCGGGCTACTGGAAGGGTCTCGGCTTCGTCGACTCGAACAGCGTCCACAACGTCCTCCGGCACGCGACCGTCGAGGGCGGGGGCAGTGCGGGCTTCTACGGCGGGTTCGCCGGGGGGCCGCCCGCGAACGTCACGATCGCGGCGAGTTCGTCCTCGACGTCCCGGCTGACGCTCTCGGACGTCTCGCTTCGCGACTCCGGTGGCGAGTGTCTGTTCAGCCGAGGGAACGTCGTTCTCGAGGCGACGCGGATCGAAACCGACGGCTGTGAGGGGTCGGTGCCGTAGCTCGGGGGAGCGCGAGCGATAGCCGGTGTCGGCGGCCTTTTCACCCGCGCTCACTCAGGTCGGGTATGCAGCTCATCGCCGTCCCCGACCTGCCGGAGATCGGAGCGGGCGACGACCTCGCGGAGCTGGTCGAGGCGCGGATCGACCTCGACCCGGACGACGTCGTCTGCGTCGCGAGCACCGTCGTCTCGAAAGCGGAAGGGAGGGACGCCTCGCTCTCTTCGTTCCCGGCCGGACCGCGCGCGCGCGAGATCGCCGACCGACTCGCGGAGATCCACGGCGAGGAGAAGGACCCTCGCTTCGCGCAGGTGGTGCTCGAAGAGAGCGTCGAACTGCTGATGGAAGCGCCATTCCTGCTCACGGAGACGCGCTTCGGCCACGTCTGCGTGAACGCGGGGATCGACCGCTCGAACACCGGCGAGGCGGACCTGCTGTTGCTCCCGCGAGCACCCTCGGAGAGCGCCGGTCGGATCCGAGACGGGTTGGAACACCGGAACCCGGTGGTCGTCACCGACACCTGTGGGCGGCCGTTTCGCCACGGCCAGCGCGGGGTCGCGCTCGGGTGGGCGGGGATGCCCGCGAGCCGCGACTGGCGCGGTGAGCGGGACCGGGAGGGGCGAGAACTCGGGGTGACGGTAGAGAACGTGATCGACGAACTGGCGGCGGCGGCGAACCTCGTGGCCGGTGAGGGTGCGGGTGGAACGCCCGTCGTCGTGGTCCGGGGCTTCGAGTTCGGGGAACTGGAGGGCAGCGACGAGCACTTCCGGGCGGTCGAGACGGACTTCGTCCGTCAGGCGCTCCGTGGCTGGTCCTACGAGGGGGAGGTCGCCCGATGATCGGGATCGAACTCACGCCCGAGCACCCCGTCGATCGGATGGCGGAACTGGGGCACGAGGCCGAGGCGGTCGGCTTCGAGGCGGCGCTCGTGAGCTGTCACTACAACAACCGCGATCCGTTCCACGCACTCTCGCGGATCGCCGAGGCGACCGACTCGATAGCCCTGGGCCCGGGCGTCGCGAACCCCTACGAGTCCCACCCCGTCTCGCTCGCCTCGCGGGTCGCCACGCTCTCCGAGGCGAGCGGCGGCCGTGCGGTGTTCGGGATCGGACCCGGCGACCGCTCGACGCTCTCGTCGCTCGGCGTCGGGGGGGAGCGGCCGCTCCGCCGGGTGCTGGAGGCGTTCAAGGTCGCACAGGAGCTCTTCTCGGGGGAGGAGGTCGACCACGACGGCACGTTCAGGGCCGAGAACGCGTCGCTCAACTACGAGGTCGGTTCGATCCCGGTTTACGTCGGCGCGCAGGGGCCCCACATGCTGCGGATGAGCGCGAAACACGCCGATGGCGTGCTCTACAACGGGGCCCATCCCGACGACGTGGCCTGGGCGGCCGGACAGGTAGAGCGAGGGCTGGACGAGCGGCCGCCCGAGCGAGGGTCGTTCGACTTCACGGTCTTCGCGAGCACGAGCGTCGCAGCGGATCGTGAGGCGGCGGTCGAGGCCGCCCGGCCGCCGGTGGCGTTCATCGCCGCGGGGGCCGCACCGCCGGTGCTCGAGCGCCACGGCATCGACGCCGAGCGCGCCGGGGAGATCGGCGACCACCTCTCCGCGGGATCGTACACGGAGGCGTTCTCGCTCGTCACCGAGGGGATGATCGAGGCGTTCTGTATCGCCGGCACGCCCGAGGAGGTCGAAGACCGGTTCGAGGCGATCCTGGAGACCGCCGACGGGATCGTCGTCGGGTCGCCGCTCGGTCCCGAGCTATCGGAGGCGATCTCGCTCACCGGGAACGCGCTGTCCGAATAAGGGGTCCGTTCGCGGCCCTCGCCACGGGAGGGCGATCACCCTCCAACCTTCCGTCGGATCACTCCTCGCGTTCGCCTGGCGGCGCGCGGCCGACCTGCTCCGGGAGGAGGGCGCTCACGATGCCACCGGCGGCGATGCCGAAGAAGACGACGACCGCGCCGGCGAGGATCAGGTTTCCGACGAGCATGATGAGGACGTTGAAGAGGGCGTTTACGGGGTCGCCGACCGCGATCTCGGTGAAGTAGCTCACCATCTCCACCGCGTCCGTGAGGGGGTTGACCATACCCGTCGTTCGGACGACCCCTACTTGGCGCTACCGCCTTCGGCAGGCCTTTGTCCGTCCCTCCTGTCGCTCAAGCATGGACGAGCCGACGCTCGACGTGTTCGCCGAGAGGGCGGCGTCGGAGGTCGACGAGGCCCCCTCGAACGCCGACGAGGGGTCGTCGGAAGGGGGAGACGACGCCCCGGAGGGAGGGGATCCGGCGGACGAGGAGGTCCGGTCGGTAGCCGTCACCTACCGGTTCTCGACCGAACCGTACGAGTGCGCTCTCTGCGGCGAGCCCGGACGCGAGCACTGGGCCAGGGAGGCGGGATTTCTCTGTCGGGAGTGCGTGGAGTGGTGAGAGGGGTCGTCGGAGCCGACCGGCTCCCTCGGGGGGGACTCTCACCGGTGTGGTTCGATCCGCGGCCGACGAGGTGTGAACCACTCCGACGGCACCTGTGCGTCCCGACCTCGACTCGCGACCGGTTCGCCGCGGGGCGGTATCGACCGGTTACGAAACAGTAACGTTACGGTTCTCCGGCCGCTACCACGGTACAACCCCCCGGACTTCGTGGTAGGTGACCGGGTGACGTGGTGTATGCCCTCATGACGGATTCGAACCCCACACAGTCGTCGTCCGCGAGACGCTCACAGGAGCCACTGGTCGCACCGACTCCGGAGCCGCTCTCGTTCTCGGAGGCCAGCGCGCTCGCCGACCGGGTCGTGGAGAACGTCGAACGCGTGATCGTCGGCCAGCGCGAGGCGATCGAGGACGTCCTGATCGCGCTGCTCGGCCGCGGTCACGTCCTGATCGAGGACGTCCCCGGCGTCGGAAAGACGATGCTCGCCCGATCGATCGCCCGGTCGATCGACTGCTCGTTCCGTCGTGTGCAGTTCACCCCCGACCTCCTTCCCTCCGACATCACCGGCGCGAACGTCTTCAACCAGCGAACCCGCGAGTTCGAGTTCCAGCCCGGCCCGGTCTTCGCGAACGTCGTCCTCGGCGACGAGATCAACCGCGCGCCGCCGAAGGCACAGTCGGCGCTCCTAGAGGCGATGGAGGAGACCCAGGTGACCGTCGACGGGACGACCCACCCGCTTCCCCGGCCGTTCACCGTGATCGCGACGCAGAACGCGGTCGAGCCGAGTCGGACCTACGAGCTCCCGATAGCCGAACTCGACCGGTTCATGAAGAAGATCCACCTCGGCTACCCCGAGGAGGCCGCCGAGATCGAGGTGCTCGACCGCGTGGTCGGCCGCCACCCGATCGAGGGGCTCGAACCCGTCGCCGAGGCCGAGGAGATCAGACGCGCACGCGAGAGCGTCGCCGCGGTGACGGTGAAAGAGCCGATCAGGACCTACGCGACGCGACTCGCCGCCCACACGAGAGAGCACGCGACACTCGGGGTGAGCCCCCGGGGAACGCTCGCGCTCCTCCGGGCGGCCCAGGGCCGCGCGCTCCTCTCGGGACGGGAGTACGTCACCCCGGACGACGTCCAACGGGAGGCGAGGACGGTGATGGACCACCGGATCGTCACCGAGGAGGGGGACGACGGCTCGCTCGTCGGTCGGGCGCTCGAGACGGTGCCGATCCCATGAAGGTGACGAGACGCGGCTGGCTCGTCGCGCTCGTCGCCGTCGTCGGCTTCGCGATGGCCTCGCTGTTCGGCGCGCGCTCGCTGAACGCGCTGGTGGCCCCCGCGCTGATCGCGCTGGCGTTCGCCACGGTCTCGGTCTACCGGATCGACCGCCCCGGGATCGAACGGCCCTCGCCCGAACCGGGCTTTCCCGGCGAGCGCCGGGGGATCGAGACGCGGATCGAGAGCGACTCCGCCGCGCTCGTCACCGTCGAGGAGACGTTCGGGGAGGGGCTCTCGCCGGAACGCACGCGCTTCGAGACGACGCTCGACGCCGGGACGATCGAGACCGAGGTCGAACTCCGTTCCCGGGGGGCCCACCGTCTCGGCCCGCTCACGCTCACCGTCACCGACCCGTTCGGCCTCGTCTCGCACTCCTTCGGCTACACCACCGGAACGGAGGTGCTGGTCTACCCGACGCTCTACGAGCTGGAGGGCCCCGGACGGTACGACCTGAGCGTCTTTCCGGAGGCCGAGCGTGCGGAGCGCAGACAGGAGTTCGACCGGCTCCGGATGTACGAACGGGGCGACTCGCTGCGCGACGTCCACTGGAAGACGAGCGCGAAACGCCCCACGGACGAGTTCGTGGTCAAACAGTTCGTCGACGAGACCGACCCGGGTGGTGTTCACGTCGTCGCCGAGGGGGTCCACGACCCGGACACCGTCGCGAGCGCCGCGGGGAGCGTCCTCGACTACCTGCTCTCCGCCGGGATGAGCGTGAGCCTCTCGGTCTCCGACGGGTCCGTCGAGGAGGGTCTCGGCGCTCGACACCGCCACGCGCTCCTGGCGACACTCGCGCGGACGGAAGCGCGGTCGGTCCCGCCGGGGGTGCGCTCGAGCGCTGACGTCCTCGTTCGCGCGGAGTCCGACGGGATCTCCGTCGCGGTCGAGGGGTCGACGACGGGCTTCGACCGCCTGGTGGGCGAGACCGGTTCCAGGGCGGTCGCGGACGGAGGGTGGGTATGAGCGTCGTCGGGGACACCGACCGCTCGGGCGGCCTGCTCTCGCCCCGAACGGTCGCCCGGGTCGCCGCGCTCGTCCTCACCGGCTCGTACCTGTTCGTCCTCTACGACGTCGCGGACGTCGTCGGGAGCTCCCGCGAACTGCTCGCGGTCGTGGCCGCCTCGTTCGTCGTGGCGACGCTCGCCGCCCGCCTCGTCGGGCCCCGACTCGCCGCCGCCTTCGGACTCGTCGCGTTCGTCGCGGGCAACCTCTACTACCTCTCGTCGGTCCCCGAGGGGATCGCGTTCGTCCTCTCGATGGGCGAACTCGCGGGGGACACGCTCGCGCTGCTCACCGGGCTGTCGGTCCTCCAGATGGTCGCCGTCGACGTCTGGGTGCTCGCGTTCGCACCGGCACCCGTCTTCCTCTCGTGGTATCTCGTGTTGCGTGGCTACTACGCCCCCGGCGCGGCCGTCGGCGGTCTCGCGCTGTCGGTGCTGGTGCTCACCGGGGACGCGAGCATCCTCGCCACCGTCGTGGGCGTCGTCGCGCTGTTCACCACCGTGGGCTTCGGCGAACTCTCGGCGCGGGGGGCCTCGCTCGGCCGGGGCGACGCCGTCGTCCTCGCCTGCTCGCTGATGATCGTCGCGACGCTCGGCTTCAGCGCGGTCCCCGGCGGGGCCGCCGAGCCGATCCTCCCCGAGAGCTCGCCCTCCTCGCTCGAAGCCGACACCGTCGAGGCCGACGGGGAGCTCCAGGTCTCGGGGAGCGTCGACCTCTCGCCGGAGGTCCGGTTCACCGTCGAGAGCGAGGAGCCGGCGTACTGGCGGACGGACGCCTACGACCGCTACACCGGCGACGGCTGGGTGCAGACGGGCGACGCCAGCGAGTACGACGGGCAGTTAGAGGCCCCCGAGGGCGAGTCGGAGTCGGTCGAACAGCGGGTGCGGATCGAGACCGAGGCCCGAACGATGCCCGCGGTCTGGCAGCCGACCGAGGTCAGCGGCGTCGACGGGCTGTCGGTCAGCGCGGAGGGCGGGCTCTCGCCGGCGGAGCCGCTCGCGGCGAACGACACCTACGCGGTCACGAGCGAGCGCCTCGACGTCGAGCCCGAGACGCTCAACGACTCGGGAACGGACTACCCGGACGGACTCGAGGAGCGATACACACAGATCCCAGACAGTACGCCCGACCGCGTCGTCGAGTACACCGACGACCTCACTCAGGAGACGGAGACGCCGTACGAGACGGCGACGGTCGTCGAGAGCCACCTCAGAGAGGAGTGGGACTACTCGCTCGACGTGCCGCCGCCGGAGGACGACATCACCGACCAGTTCCTCTTCGAGATGGACGAGGCCTACTGCACCTACTTCGCCACCGCGATGGTGACGATGCTCCGGAGTCAGGAGATCCCGGCCAGGTTCGTCGTCGGCTACTCGGAGGGCGAGCGCGTCGACGAGGACCAGTGGGTGGTGCGAGGGTCGAACGCCCACGCCTGGGTCGAGGTCTACTTCCCCGAGACCGGCTGGGTCGAGTTCGAGCCGACGCCGCCGTCGGACAGAGAGCAGGTCCACGACTCGTTCGTCGAGGAGGCCAGAGAGGACGCCGACACCGAGATGCAGATCGACACCGACGAGTCCGGCGGCGAGGAGTGGACGCCGGAGACCGACGCGGAGACGAACGAGACGGACGAGACCGAGATCGATCCCGGCGAGGGCGACGGCGAGCAGGTCGAGGACGTGCTCACGCCGGACGCCGGGAACGGCCAGGTCGACCGCTACCAGGAGGGTGAGGTCGACATCGGCCAGCTCGGCGACCCGGTCGACCTCCCCGACGAGGACGAGGACGACGATCCGACGGTGACGCCCGAACTCCTCGGTCTCGGACTCGCGGTCGTCGCGGGGCTGGCCGCGGGCGCACACAGAAGCGGCGCGATCGGCCGCACCCGGCACGCGATCGGGATCCGGTGGCAGCGGCGCTCGGCGACGCCGGAGGGAACGGTCGAACGGGCCTATACGCGCCTCGAGGCGGTCCTCGCGCGGGAGTACCGGCCGCGGCGGGACGGCGAGTCCGTTCGGTCGTACCTCGAGACGCTCTCGCTCGTCGGTCTCGACGACCGGGCGACCCGCGTCGGCGCGCTCTACGAGCGTGCGCGCTACGGCGACGGGGTGGACGAGGAGGAGGCGGCCGAGGCGGTCTCGCTGGTCGACGCGATGGTCGGGGAACGGACGCCCGTTCTCGGACGCTTCCGCTGAGCGCGCTCGTCACTCGCCGCTCGCGAACTGGCGGTCCTCGCCCGCGCTCGTCCCCGTTTCCGGAGCGGTCCCCTCGGCTCCGCGAGCGCCCCCGACAGTATTTAATAGGCAGGTTTCGTAGCCTCAGGTGTAATGTCGGAAGTCTGCTCGACGTGTGGATTGCCCCAGGAACTCTGCGTCTGCGAGGACGTCGCGAAGGAGTCCCAGGAGGTCAACATCCGCATCGACGAGCGAAGGTACGGTAAGGA
>SKWB01000244.1 GCA_007129135.1 Halococcaceae archaeon
CTCGGGCTCCCACTCGTGGTCGAGCAGGTTGTCGAGGTAGCCCATGTCCCACTGGGTCGGCGTTGCGTTCCACGGCCCCTCGATCCCGCTGGTGATCGTCTCGGCGCCCATCCCGGAGCCGTGGCTGCTCTCCCAGCCGAGGCCCTGGGCATCCATCGAGGCCGCCTCGGGCTCGGGACCGACGTGTTCCTCGGGGTCGTCTGCGCCGTGGACCTTCCCGAAGGTGTGGCCGCCGGCGATGAGCGCCGCGGTCTCCTCGTCGTTCATCGCCATCTGGCCGAACGACTGTCGGATCCGGTCTGCCGACCACTCCGGGTCCGGATTGCCCTCCGGCCCCTCCGGGTTCACGTAAATGAGCCCCATCACGGTAGCGGCGAGCCCACCCTCGAGTTCGTCCTCCTCGTCGAAACGGTCGGCCGTCTCCCACTCGGTCTCGGGGCCCCAGTCGACGGCCTCGTCGGGCGCGAAGGCGTCCTCGCGCCCGCCGGCGAAGCCGAACGTCTCGAAGCCCATCGACTCCAGGGCGACGTTCCCGGAGAGGACGAGCAGGTCGGCCCACGAGAGGCTGTCGCCGTACTTCTGCTTGACCGGCCAGAGCACGCGGCGCGCCTTGTCGAGGTTCGCGTTGTCCGGCCAGCTGTTGAGGGGGGCGAAGCGCTGCGTGCCGCCGCCCGCGCCGCCGCGACCGTCACTGATGCGGTACGTCCCGGCGCTGTGCCACGCCATCCGGATGAACAGCGGCCCGTAGTGGCCGTAGTCCGCCGGCCACCACTCTTGGGACGTCGTCATCACCTCCTCGATGTCCGCCTTCAGCTGCTCGTAGTCGAGCGTCTCGAACTCCTCGGCGTAGTCGAACTCCTCGCCGTACGGTCCGACGTCACGGGCGTTCTGGTCCAGGATCTTCAGGTTCAACTGGTTCGGCCACCAGTCCTGATTTGATCGGCTCATCACCGGTGGTTGCCGCTTTGGCCTATTAATGTTGTTCGATCCGGTAGGGAACCTTGGCTACGACAGAAGTTATCGACCGGAGTTCGAAACTCTCGGCGGTTCGCCACCCCAGACCGCACCGTGGACGCGTTCGGCGCGAGCGGTACGGATAGCGCTCGGACACCTCTCGACCCTGAATCCAACGGGGGTTTTCAGACGGACTGCTGTTCGTCCGTTACACCCGATCCGGTAGGCGGTTCTCGATCCGAGCGAGACACAGCGACTGCAGTCCGTATCAGAACCCCGAGAACTTGTCCCGGCGGTAGAGGTCGATCTCGGCCGCGGCGCTCGGCGACTCCTGGCGGGCGGCGAACGCGACCGCCTCCGCCACCTCCTCCGGTTCGGTCACCTCGCCGGGATCGAAGCGCTCTTCGAACACCTCTTCCCTGTACTCTTTTCCGAACTCCGTGCGCACCTCCGACGGGTTGATCACCGAGACGCCGACGCCCTCCTCGCCGACCTGTCCGGCGAGGCTGAGCGCGAACCCACGCGTCCACCACTTCGTCGCCGCGTAGACCGGACTCGCGGGTCGCGGGAAGCGCCCGGCGAAGCTCCCGACGAAGACCAGCACCCCCTCGCTCCCTTTGAGGTGTGGGATCGACGCCCGGGCGGTGAAGAACATGCCGTTGACGTTGACGTCGGTGACGGTCCGGTACTGCTCGGTGGGCAGGTCCTCGACGTCAACGCCCGGCTCGGTGCCGGTCCCGGCGTTCGCCACGACCACGTCGAGCGAGCCGAACTCGTCGACGGTTCGGCCGACGAGCGCCTCGACCTGCTCTTCGTCGGTCACGTCCGCGGTGTGGACGAGGGTTTCGGCCCCGGTCTCCGTCTCGATCCCGTCGGCGATCTCGATCAGGCGCTCCTCGCGTCGCGCGCTCAACACCACGTCCGCGCCATCGCGTGCGAGCGCCCGCGCCGACTCCCGTCCGATCCCCGCGCTCGCGCCGGTCACGAGCGCGACCCGTCCGTCGAGTGGTCGATCCGTTCCCATGACCTCGCCTCACATCCGAGCCGCATAAAAAGTCGTGTCGGGGAGGTTCGCGGCTATGCGTAGACTTATCACGATATCCAACCGACGATGCGCATGGAGGACACGGACTACGAACGGCTCGTCTCCTCGTTGACCCCTCGCGGGAGCGCGAACGGCGTCAGGACCTACCAGAACACGGTCAGCGTCGCCTGTCCCGCCTGCGAGACACCTTTCGACGACCTCGTCGTCTGCGAGGAGGAGTACAACAGCCTCGAACTCAGTCTGATGCTCGACCTCTGTGTGACGACCCACGACGACGAGGTGCTGCTGTTCACGCACAAACAGGACTAGAGGCCGACCCACTTCTCGCGTTCCGGGAACCCCCCGAACGCGACCATGAGGTAGTAGGAGGCCAGCGTCGAGCCCGCGGCCGCGATCGCGATCTCGCCGTCGCTGTAGAACGACGCCGTCAGGGCGAGCGAGAGGACTGCGCAACCGATCGTGAGGGGGGTCTGAAACATTGACACTGGCTCGCAGAGAGCGTTCGGTATCGATCGGACGTATTCCTTTCGGCCCCGCGTTACTGGCACCCAGGTTATCTGTTTCGGGAGTGCGTAACTATGTCTGACACCGTCGTTTCTTCTCGCATGGAGTACGTGGGGGTGGCGGGCGAGCGCGTTCCCTCGCTCGGTCTCGGGACGTGTGAGCTGACCGACCACGCCTGCGTCCGGACGGTCCGCCGTGCGCTGTCGATGGGCTTCCGCCACGTCGACGCCGCACAGGCCGAGGGCAACGAACGCGAGATCGGCCGCGCGCTCGCCGAGAGCGGGGTCGACCGCGAGGAGTGTTTCCTCACGACGAAGCTTCGTCCGGCCAATCTCAGGTACGAGGACGTTCACCGATCGACGCGCGAGAGCGTAGAGCGCCTCGGCGTCGAGTATCTCGACGTGCTCTCGATCCACCGCCCGAGCCTCACCGTCCCGCTCTCGGAGACGCTCCGGGCGATGGGCGAGCTCAGGGAGGAGGGACTGGTGCGACACCTCGGTGTCTGTAACTTCACCCGGGGCGGACTCCGGCGCGCGCGGCGGCTCTCGCCGGTGCCGATCCTCACCGATCGGGTGCAGTACCACCCCTACAGCGTTCACGAGGAGCTACTCGCCTACTGCCGGGAGACGGGCGTCCTCCTCACCGCCTGCTGTCCGCTCGCGAACGGCCGGATCGCGGACGACGACCGGCTCGCCGCGATCGGCGATCGGTACGGAAAGACCGCGACACAGGTCGCGCTCCGGTGGCTCCTCCAGCAGGGGATGGTCGTCGTCGCGACCGCGGAGGACGAGGGACAACTGGCCGAAAACCTCGCGGTCTTCGACTTCCACCTCGACGAGACCGAGATGGCGGCGGTCCCCGAACCCTCGCTCGTCAGGACGGGCGCGGACTGGGTCCGCGGTCGGTTCTGGGCCTGAGTCACACCTCGTCGACCGGTGCACCCGGGGCGTTCGTCCGCACGCTCTCTAGACCCTGGCGCGCCTTCGCCTTCCGGGAGTAGCCCTCCGCGCCGGTCGCGATGACGTTCCCGTTCCGGTGGACCATCCGCCACCGCCACTCGCCGGCTTTGTCGGCGAAGAGTTCGAACCGGGCCTTGCTCTCCGGGCTCCCCTCGTCGTCGCTCTCGTCTCCTCCCTCCTCCCCGCTCTCCTCTGGCTCGACACCCTCGCTCGACTCCCTCGGCGGGAACGCCGCGACCCGATCGGCGGGGGCGGTCGGCTCGGTCGTCGACTCGGTCCACTCCAGTTCGAGTTCGAGCTCCATGCCCTGCTCGTCGTCCTCGCGCCACTCGCGTTCGAGTTCGAGTTCGACGTCGAGATCGGTCGCGGGGTCGACCGTCGCGGTCAGCTCCCCGACGGCCAGCGTGAGCGGGCCGTCGCCGTCGAGGCCGTCGGCGAGCGCTCGACAGAACGTGGCGACCGCACTCCGCCCCTGTCGCCCCTCGTACTCCAGGATCTCGTCTCCCATAGCTCCCGGGAGGGTCCCGGAGGGTATGAGTCCCCCGACGGATCACTTCCGCCCCGCTTTCAGAAGGCTAAGGCCTCCGGAGGGAGAAGCCGAGGTATGGCCGGCGACGCGCGACTCCCCGGTGCCTCGGCCGAGGAGGCAGCCGACCGGATCGTGATCCACGCGGACGCCGACTGCTTCTACGCCGCCTGCGAGCGCCTGCGCGAGCCCGCGCTCCGGGGCGAACCGGTCGTCGTCGGGATGGGCTACGAGGCCGGTGATACCCGCGGTGCGGTCGCGACGGCGAGCTACGAGGCCAGAGTCTACGGCGTCGAGAGCGCCCAGCCGATCACCGACGCGCTCGACCGTCTGCCGAGGAAGGGCGAGGCCGCGCGCGACCCCGATCTCTCGGTCGAGGAGGCCGGTTTCTACCGACCGGTCGACATGGAGTACTACAAGTCGGTGAGCGAGAAGGTCCACGGCCACCTCCGTGAGGCGGCGGACGTCTTCCGAGAGGTGTCGATCGACGAGGCGTACCTCGACGTGAGCGGTCGGACCGACTGGGAAGGTGCGGAGACGTTCGCCCGCGGGCTGAAACGGCGGATCGCCGCCGACGTCGGCGTGACGGTGAGCGTCGGGGTCGCGCCGAACATGTCCACCGCGAAGGTGGCGAGCGACGCCGAGAAGCCGGACGGCTGTGTGGTCGTCCGCCCCGCCGAGGTCCGGGAGTTTCTCGCACCGCTGCCCGTGGCGGAGCTTCACGGCGTCGGACCGGTGACCGCCCGCAGCCTCCGGGACCGGGGGATCGAGACCGCGGGGGATCTGGCGAGCGCGGACGAGACGGAGCTGGCGAACGAGTTCGGCGAGCGCGGGCGGGATCTCCACCGACGGGCGCGCGGCGAGGACGATCGAGCGGTGACGCCGAGGGGACAGCCGAAGAGCCTCTCGCGGGAGTCGGCGTTCGAGACGACCGACGACCACGGGGTCGTCGCCGAACGGGTCGGAGCGCTGGCCCGGGCGGTCGCGGAGCGCGCCCAGGCGAAGGGCGCGCTCTACCGGACGATCGGCATCAAGGTCGTCACGCCACCCTTCTCGGTCAACACCCGCGACCGGTCGCTCTCCGGACCGGTCGACGACCCCGCGCTCGTCGAGCGCGTGGCCGAGGACCTGCTCTCGGAGTTCGACGGCGAGCGCGTGCGGAAGGTCGGCGTCCGGGTGTCGAAGCTGGAGTTCTCCGACGACGAACAGGCGAACCTCGGCGCGTGGGGCGAAGGAGACTCGGGCGGGACGAGCGCCGAACCGCCGCCGCCCGCGACGCGCTCCGGGCAGGTCTCGCTCTCCGAGTTCGAGTGAGAGGGGTACGCTTTTGCACGATCCACGAGAGCGAGGGGTATGGCGAGCGGGCTCTTCCCCGAGCGGATCGAGACGGACCGACTGGGGCTCTCGCGGCTCTCACGGGACACCGTCGATCCCCTCGAACTCTACCGGATCTGCTCCGCGGACGAGGGGATCGAGGAGGTCACTCGGTACACCCCATGGGATCCACACAGCACCGTCAAGGAGACCGCGGAGTTCCTCGACGGGTGTGAGAAGCGGTGGGAGGACGGCGAAGGAGCGACGTACGTGATCCGTCCGGGCGCCGGCGAGGAAGGTGCGGGCGAGATCGCCGGTGTGTGTGGACTGACCCTCGACTGGGACCGCCGGAGCGCGCGCCTCGGGATCTGGCTCCGGAGGCGCTTCTGGGGCCGCGGTTATTCGGGCGAACGGGCGGCGGCTTTACTCGACCTCGCGTTCGACCGACTGGACCTCGAACTCGTCTCGGTCACCCACCACGTCGAGAACGAGCGGTCGCGGGCGGCGATCGAACGGTACGTCTCCGCCCACGGCGGCCGTCGCGAGGGGACGCTCAGGAACTGGGTGCCCTACGGCGAGGGGGTCGCCGACGAGGTCCGCTACTCGATCAGCCGCGAGGAGTACGACAAGTCGGGATAGATCGTCACCGGACGGGATCGAGCGGCCCCGTTACAGACCGGCCACGAGGTCGGAGAGTGCCTCACTCGGGTCGTCGGCCTTCGCGACGCCGCTCGCGAGCAGCACCCCGGACGCGCCGAGGTCACGGGCGGCGACGACGTCCTCGCCGGTCGAGATGCCCGCCCCGCAGAGCACGTCGACCTCCTCGTCCACCGCGGCGGCCGCCTCGACCGAGTCCGTGACGACCTCCGGGTCCGCCGTGCTGACCGGGGTGCCGGTCCCGATCAGCTCCGGCGGCTCGACCGCGACCGCGTCGGGCGAGAGCGCGGCGGCCGCCGCGGTCTGGGCGGGGTTGTTCGCGCAGACGACCGTCTCCAGGCCGGCGCGGTCGGCCGCCTCGATACCGCCGTCGACGTCCGCGAGCTTCAGCCGGCTCTCAGAGTGGTTGAGCAGCGTCCCGGTCGCGCCCGCCCCGGCGGCGGCCTCGGCCAGCGCGCTCCCCGTGTGACTGCCGTGGGCGTTCGAATCGACGTGCTGCGCCCAGGTCTCGACGCCGGTGTCGGCGACGCGGGAGAGCGCCGCGGTCTGTGGGGCGACCGCGACCCTGGTACCGGTCTCCTCGGCGACGTCGCGGGCTGCCTCGCCGATGGCGACCGGATCACAGTCGTACGCCTTCAGGTTGACGAGAACGAACATCGCCTCGACAGGCGTGCGCCGGCGACTAAGCCGTTTCGAGAGCGATCCGTGCGTTCGGTGCGGACGCTCGTCGACCTGGGGTCTCGAATCGAAATACGACGACTCCCCTCCCCGTCCGGTCGCTCAGTCCTTTCGGGTGACGACGTCGCCGAGCGTGTAGCTCCCCGTCGAGGAGCCGCCCTCCCACTCGGTCTCCTCACCGGATCCGCTCTCGACGAGCGAGATCTCGAGCGAGCGTTCGAGTTTCGTCTGGACCTCGTCGCTCGGGAGCATATCACCGCGTTCGAGCTTCCGGATCAGGCTCGCCTTCTCGTTGAGCTGTTTCGCGAGCTCCTCCTGGCTGAGCGAGCGTGACTCGCGTGCCTCCCGGATCCGCTGGTCGTAGTCCGCCACGAGCTCGTCCATCTCGTCGAACATATCGCGCCGCCGGGAGGTGGAGCCTCCCGTCGAGCTACCGCCGGCCGAGGAGGACGCCGAGCCCGACGACGCCCCCGAGTCCGACGCCGTCGAGTACTTCGTCGACGTCGAACTCGAGGACTGCTGGCGCACCTCGGTCCCGAACTCCGTACACTCGCTACAGACGTCGAGTTCTGCGCCCTCGATCTTCACGGTCGTCGGAGACTGCGTGTCCGCGCCGCACATCTCGCATTGGACCATGTCCCGGGTAGACGCGCTGCCCGTATAAAACGTCTGCCGGTCAGCGGAGCGCCAGGAGCGCGTGGTAAAAGCGCTGGAGCGCGGTCAGGTGGCCGACGACCGCGAACAGCACGAGCAGCCAGCCGACGAGCGTGAGCGGGCCGACGGTGCCGGGGAAGAACGTCGCGACCGCGGTGACCGCGCCGACGAGCGCGAGTCGGTCCGCTCGCCCCAGCAGACCGCCGTAGACGCGGTCCAGGCCGACCGCCTGCGCCTGCGTCCCGAGATACGAGGTCATGAGCACGCCCGTCACCGCCGCGAGGCCGAGGCCGTACGCGCCGATACCCGCCGCGAGGCCCGCGACGATCACGATGTCGGCGTAGCGGTCGAGCACGTGGTCGAGGAGGTCACCCGCGGTGGAGGCGATCCCCTGTCGGCGGGCGAGCGCGCCGTCGAGCACGTCGAGCCAGCCGTTGCCGAGCACCAACAGCGCGCCCACGAGATACCACGTGGGGTTCGCACCCGCGAGGTAGAACGCGACGGCGGCGAAACACGCCAGCGCGAACGCGAGGACGCTCACATCGTCCGGGCCGAGACCGACCCGATCCGAGACGTCGACGAACGGGTCGAGAAACCGCTTCAGGTGGGGTCGGAACTGATCGAGCGTCATACGAACCCCTCGAACGCGACCTCGCCCGCGCTCGGTTCACGCTCGCCCGCGAGGACGGCTTCCACCTCGTCCGCGACGGCCGCGGGCTCCCGATCGGTCGTATCTATCTCGTAGACGTTCTCGATCCCCACCGCGCTCACCGCCTCCGAGAGCACCAGGTCGAGCGCCTCCGCCTCGGCGTTCTCGCTCGCTTTGCCCGCGGACTCGCCGCGCTCCCGTAGTCGGCTCTCCAGGCGGTCCGGCCGGCACCGGAGCACGATCACGGCGCTGGGATCGAGGTGATGGGCGAGGTGTGAGTCGACCAGCAGGCCCGTCCCGGCGCGCGATTCGTACTCCCCGAGCCGGACCCCGAGTGCGTCGAGGTCGGTCACGAGGGTTCCCCTCTCCTCGTCCACCTCGGTGTAGAGGCCCTCCTCGCGGATCACGTCGTTCGCGTGGACCACTTCGAGGTCGGTCTCGACGAGCGAAACGGCCGTCGTCTTCCCCGTCCCTGGGGTTCCGGTGACGGCGACCCTCACGCGGGTACCTCCCTGAGCACGTCGTTCACGGCCCCGACCGCCCGCTCGGTCTCCTCCTCCGTACCACACGTGATCCGGATGCAGCCCGGTAGCCCGAAGCTCGTACAGTCCCGGACGATGATCCCGCGTTCCTGGAGCGCCTCGCTCACGAGGGTCGCGTCGCCGACCTCGCTGAGCACGAAGTTCCCCTCGCTCTCCCAGGTCGGCGCGTCGAGGCGCTCGATCATGTACTCGCGGCTCTCCCTCGCCACCTCGATCGAGTGCTCGACGTGCTCTCGGTCCTCGAGGGCGGCGAGGCCGGCCCGGCAGGCGAGCGCGCTGGCGGCGAACGGCGTGTTCACCTTCGCGTAGGCGTCCGCCCAGGGACCTGGAACGACGGCGTAGCCCAGCCGGAGCCCCGCGAGCCCGTAGGCCTTCGAGAAGGTCCGGAGGACGGCGACGTCCTCGCGCTCTTCGAGCAGCGAGACGGCGCTCTCCCTCCCGCTGAACTCCCCGTAGGCCTCGTCGACGAGGACCAAGGTCCCCTCCCCCGTCCCGTCGGCGAGCGCCTCGATCTCGGCGAGGGGGATCGTCGACCCGCTCGGGTTGTGGGGGCTCGTGAGGTAGACGATCCGCTCCCCGTCGTAGCTCTCCAGGACCCCCTCGGCGGTCTGTGCGAAGTCCTCGGCCTTCGAGATCGGGTAGCTCGCGACGGTGCCGTGGTGAAACCGGGCGCTCATCGCGTAGTAGGCGAA
>SKWB01000210.1 GCA_007129135.1 Halococcaceae archaeon
GATGGTCGAGAAGAGCGGCGACGACTACGGCGCGATCTACCTGCCGACCCCCCGCGTGAGACACCACTGGGAGACCGTCGAGGGTATGGAATGAGGGGGACCGAATTCACGAACGTCCACAGTATCGCCAGTGTAGCGTACTCTGCGAGAAACACTACCCGGATCCGTAAAACCACGATCGGTGACACGGTTCCTGTCGGTGGCGAGCCCCCTGTCGTTCCGTTCGAGTCGTTGATCGAGTAGAGAGCGCCTCCCACCGACTCGAACGGAGGGTGTTTGGGGTACGAACCAGTCTGGTGATCGCTATGGGCATAGGGTCGAGAGGAGGGTACCGGTCTGTGGTACGGAGGGAGGACAGTCCTATCACTCGGTGGTGTGGAGTTCGTCCCGGAGCGTCCGCTCCAGGTTCTCGAGTTCGCCGTCGAGGTTCCGTTTGAAGAAGCGCTCGACGCCGGGGAGTTTGCCGTCGACGACGAACTCGTTGACGAGTTCACAGCCCCCCTCGACCTCCTCGATCCGGTGTTTCCCGACGACGTTCATCACCTTCGACGTGCCGGTGAACTCGACGTAGCTGGGCGGCTCCCGTTTCACGTCGCGGGTGTCGACACGGACGGTGCGGCGCACCATCGGGATCGGAAGCGAGACGTGCCAGGTCGCCTCCCGTCCGTCCTCGGTTCTGAGTTCGAACTCGTCGACGACGCTGATCGCCCCGGCGCGCTTCGCCGGGTCGGAGATAAACGCCCAGACCTCCTCCGGCTCCGCCGCGAGCGTGAACCGCCGTTCGACCCGAACAGTCATGCCGCTGTCTTCGGCTACAGGGAGAAAAGCGCGCCGAAGCTACTGGCAGGTCACGCGCCAGGTCGTCGACCGGGCACGGGACCACTTCTCGATCTCGACCTCCTCGGACTCCTCGGCGAGCCGTGGGAGGCGAGCGCCGACCTGCTTCGCCGAGAGGCCGAGCGCCTCGGCGATGTTCTTCGCTCGGAAGTACTCCTTTCCCGCGCTGGCGCTGTCTCGCAGGTAGCGAAGGATCCGTTCGTCGTCGTCCGCGGCGTCGGTCATCGACGCCTATAGCACTCGTTCGGACTTAACGATTTCCCGGGCACAGACGGCCTCGCCCCGTCGCCAGTGGTCGGGATCGACCGGAGGAGCGACCGCGGGTCGTTTCAGTCGTAGACTTGCACCGCGATGACGACGGCGAGGCCCGCGACCATCGCGAGCGCGAAGCCGGCGGCGCCGACGAGGTCGCCGGGGCCGAACGGGGCGACGAAGAGCAACGCCGAGCCGACCACGCCGAGGACGCCGAAGAGCATCGCGTAGCCGATCGCCCGGTCGGAGGTGAGATCCGTGTGGGTTGCCATGCCCGGCCTTCCCTGGCGGTGGGCTTAGTTCATGCGGAAACCGGTCGAGACCGACCGCCGAACCCCCAAGGAGTGGCCCTAGACGATCGTGACGTGCTCTGACTCCTCGTTGAGCGCGAGGTTCGCAGCGATCTCGGCGTTTCGCATCGCGTACTGGGCGGTCTGCTGGAGGCTGACCAGCACCTCCCGGACGCGGAGGAGGTCCTCGTTGTCCATCTCGGGGAGGTCCGCGAGGATCTCGTCCTCGCGGTCGCTGATCTCGTGGAAGCGTTCGCGCACCTCGATCGTCGTGTCGTAATCGCGGGCGACCGCCGCCTCGACCGCGAGCCGGGTGACCTCGTCGACCTGGTCGGTGAACTCGCGAATACGCCGCATCGTCGCGGAGTCGACGTTGAGCGTGTGGCCCTCGGTCTCGAGGACGATCTCCGCGATGTCCTCGGCGTTGTCGGCGGTGAGCTCTAAGTTCTTCGCGATCGAGCGGTAGCCGATCAGCGGGAACCCCGAGTCGAGACCGACGGCGCGCGCGAGGTTCGGGTTCTGGTAGGCGGTGAAGATCAGTCGCAGGAGGAGGACGAAGATCTTGTTCGCCTGTCGCTCGCGGTTCAACGCCCGCTGGGCGACCTCGGGGTTGCCGTGAGCGAGCGCCTTGACCGCCTCCTCGCGCATCGTACTGCCCGTGTTCTCCAGGCGTTCGAGGAGGTTGTCGAGCGTGAAGTCCTCCGGGTCGACCGAACACCGGATCGAGATCCGTTCGGGGGTCTCCTCGATCACGCCGAGGCCCATCAGCTGCGTCTCCGCCCGGTAGATCGCGTTGATGTGCTCGGAGGGCAGCGCCCCGTCGTGACACTCGACGTAGATCACCCGCCGGCCGAGGACGTACTGGGCGATGATCGCGCGTTCGAGCGAGTCCGCGTCGAGATCGTCCGCGTGAATGATCGCCTCGACGTCCTCGGTCTGGGCCGACTCGGGCATCACGGTCAGGGTGCCCTTCCCGCCGCGCCGGAGCGTCACCTCGTCGCCCTTCTCGACGCCGTGTTCTTTCGCCCAGTCCGCCGGCAGCGTCATCGCGAGCGTCGACGGCCCGAGACGCTGCACCTTCCTTGTGTCCATACGCGAGCGGTAGTCTTTACATGACCTTAAGGTTCACTCTCCGATCTTAATATGTCACCCTCACACCAGCTGGACCATCCGGCGCTCGAACCTCCCCACCCGCACCCGCCACCAGCCGCGGAGCTCCTCGTCGAGCGCCGCGTCGCCGGTGTCAGCGCGCAGGACGCCGATCGTGTCGAGCTTCGACCGCGAGGCGACGACCTCGACCTCAGACCGGCGAATCACCGCCGGCGAGAGCTGGTGGTTGCCCCGCCCGAAGACGAACCCCTGCCCGCCGATCGGCGAGACGACGATGACGTTCTCCTCGCCGAGCGAATCGAGGAGCTCGCTCTCGCTCGCGTCCCGAACCAGGACCTCGCCGTCGCGCCAGACGTCGACGCCGAGCGGGGACCCCGAAAAGCCGAGTGCCTCCTTGATCGTCCCGAGCGTCCCGCCCGGCGCGAGGACGTACGTCACCCCCTCGCGGACGTCCTCGGCGACGCCCTCGGCGAGGCTCTCGACCGAGCCGCCCGAGAGCTGTTTCCCCGACTGCATCTCCTCTGCGACCGGGACGCGCGCCAGAGCGCGCAGGGTCGAGCGGACCTCGCCCTCGCGGTAGGCCTCCTCGTCTATGTCGGAGACCTCCCGCACCTCTGTCGAGTCGAAGTCCGCGGCGACCCTCCCCGCGTCCTTCGGCGTGACGCCGAAGACCTCCGAGTAGATCTTCACCCCGGCGGGGATCCCCAAGATCGGCGTCTCGTCGTCGAGTTCGGAGAGCGTCTCCGCCACGTCAGTCGCGGTGCCGTCGCCACCAGCGAAGAGGATCAGATCGACGCCGGTCTCGACGAACGCCCGGACCGCCTCGCGGGTGTCCTCGGCACCGGTCCCCTCGCCCTCGGGGTCGTAGACGACCTCCGGCTCGAACCCCGCTTCCCTCGCCTCCTCCGCGCCCATCGGCGGGCCGCAGGTCAGTAGCTCCGTCTCCGGATCGCGTTCGGAGAGCGCGGTGAGCGCGTCGACGGCTCTCTCCGGAGCGCGTGGCTCGGCACCGAGTTCTCGCGCTCGCTCGACCACGCCGTCGGTTCCCTTGAGCCCCACACGGCCGCCCATCCCGGCGATCGGATTGAGGACGAACCCGAGTCGTCGCATAGCCCGAGTTCGGTCGGAGCGGTGAAAGTCCGTCCGGTGTCGGTCCCCCTCGCCGCGTCGACTCGGGAACCGTTAAGACGCCCCGATCTAGAGGGAGAACCATGATACAGACGCTCGCGGGCCACGCCATCCCGCTCGCCCAGCACGAGACCTATCCGATCGAACTCGTCGCCGGCCTCGTCCTCCTGCTCTCGCTCGCGACCGTCGTCGCGTGGGTCGCCTACCTCTACCGGTAGGGCTCGTCTCGCACGCAGCGGTGCTTCGGCTGGCCGTCGAGCATATCGAGCGTTCTGTCCGAATTTGCACGTACGGTCGGGTCGGGACGAACGGCTCCGTGCCGTTCGATGTACGGCTCCGTAGTGAACCGCAGGGGAGACCGCAGCGGGGTCACCCCTCCGAATCTACTGCATCGACCCGCTCGACGAGCCAGTCGTACGCCGACTCGACTTCGGCCTCGTCCGTCCCCGAGACCTTCAGCCGAACCGTCTCCGAGGGGTAGCTCCCGATCGCGACGTCGAAGCGGGCTCTGACCTCCTCGATCCGGTCGAGCAGGCCGCTTTCGGGCTCGCTCGTCTCCACGCTCCGCGTGTAGCTCGCCTCCCCCTCGAACTCGTCTTCGATCGCCTCGAACATCGCCTTCATCTCCGCGGGCACCCCGGGGAGGACGTAGACGTTCTCGACGACCGCACCGGGCGCGACGCCGACCTCGTTGTGGAGCGGGCGCGCCCCCGTGGGGATGTCCGCGGTCCCCGTCGTGAGGTCGTCGCTGGCGTAGCCACCCTCCTCGACGAGCCAGCGGAGCGCCTCCTCGTTCTCCTCGGTGCCGAGGTCGAACGCCGCCGCGACGCCCTCCATCGTCAGGTCGTCGTGGGTCGGTCCCAGGCCACCGGTGGTGAGCACCGCGTCGTACGCCTCCGCGTACTCGCGAACGACCGCCGCGATCTCGTCGATCCGGTCGGGGATCACGGTCATCCGCTCGATCCCGACGCCTCTCGCACCCAGCCGGATCGCGAGCCAGTTCGCGTTCGTGTTCAGCGTGTCTCCGGCGAGGATCTCGTCGCCGATGGCGACGACTGCGACCTTCATAACCCCGCTTCGGGCGGTCGGGTGAAAAACGCGCCGACGGGAGTCCCTATCGCATGCCCGGGGGCGGGTCGTCCCGGTCGTCCTCGATGTCGAGGTCGAGACCCGCCTCTTTCCGCGCCTTCTGGAGGTCTTTGATCTGCTTTCTGACCCGGGCGAACGCGATCAGCGCGCCCGCGCTCGCTACGAGCACCAGCCCGGTGAACAGCGTGACGTCGCGCTCTTGGTAGTACCGGAGCGTGATCGTACCCGCGCCGATGTCGTCCCACGCGAGGTGGACGCGGTCGTCCTCGATCGTCCGCTCGTAGCCGCCCGGCCGCACCGTCCCGAGCACGAAGTTGTCCGCGCGGTAGCCCGGCGGGAGGATCACCTCGTACGAGCCGGGGACCACGGTCCGGGTATCGAAGTTGCGCGACCGGGTGCTCCCGGTGTAGGCGAGTTTGCCGTCCTCGGCGGGGAGGGTGACGGTCACCGCCGATCGGCTCTCGTCGACGCCGATCTCGCCGGAGTCGTAGTCGACGACCGTGCCGTTCTCGTACTGGAACTGGATCGACTCGACCGGGATCGGCCGGTCGTCGCCGTAGCGGGTCGACTGGTAGAGCGAGACCGTCGACTGGTTCTCGATCTCGTAGACCGCGCGGTACTCCCCGCCGGAGATGTCGATCGTTCCGTCCCGATCGCCCTCCCAGAGGTACTCCTCGGTCGGCTCCGCGGCCAGTCCGTCCTCGCTCGTGGTCGAGCCGAGGCCGGCACAGCCGGAGAGAACGAGCAGCAAGGCGACCGCGAGCGTGGCCGTGAGCCGCCGGTTCATGACTGCGGTATCACACACCGGAGTTCGGAGGGGAGGTGTTCGCCGATCGCCGCGAGCAGCCCCGGCGGGTCGGTCCCCTCGCGACAGATCACGCTCTGTTCGAGCAGGCCGAGGCGCTCGACCGTGACGATGTCCCGGGCGTGGCCCGCCCGGTTCACCGTCGCCCGCACCTGTCCCCTCGTGGCGTTGTTCACGTTCACCCGACCGGTGCCGCGGGTCCACTCGAACAGCCGGTCGCGCTCCTCGTCGGCCAGTCGCGGCGGATCGCCCCAGACGAATCTCATGGGCATGTGCTGGACGAGACCGAACCGTTCGACCAGCCGTTCGGGGCTCCCGGGTCCGAGGCCGAGTTCGTCGGCCGGGATCTCGATCTCGGTCCCGGAATCGAGGACGAACCCGTCCTCGCTCCAGGACTCGAGGGTGCCGACGTAGCTCTCGCCCTCGTCGAACCCCTCCGCGACCTCGCCCCATCCCTCTCGGAGGACGTTCCTCGCCACCACCTCGTCTTCCCCGGTGATGGTCACCGTCGGGAACTCGTCGTGGCGGACGCCGATCTCGTACTCGACCTCCAGGTCACCGATCGCGTCCTCGACCAGCGAGCGGAGTCCGTCGAGCGCGCGTCTCCGCGCCTCGCCGTGAACGGTCACCTTGGTCGCGAGGACGACCATTATGTGGCCGCGTCGACGTTCAGCTCGTCGCGAAGCTCCCCGATCCGACGCTCCATCGCGTCGACGAGGTAGTCGTTCTCCATCGACTCCAGCGGCGAGGCACACTCCGGACACTCGAAGCCGAAGTCCATCGCCTCGCCGAACTCGAAGCGGATCGAACAGATCTCACAGAGGTAGAACTCGTGGTCGCGCTCGTAGGACTCCCGTTTCTCGAGCGTCACGAGCAGCCGCTGCATCTCCTCGGCGAGGTTCTTCGGGATCTTCTCGTACTCGAACGTCCAGAGGTAGGTGAGCCAGCCCGAGTCCTCGTCGCGGAGTCTGCGGTAGCTCGCCAGGTCGTTCTCGTAGAGAATGAACAGCGCACGGCGAACGTCGTTGAGCTCTAAGTTCAGCCGTTCGGCGAGCTCCTCGTCGGTCACCTCACCGTCGGGCGGGGCGGCGGCGACGGGCATCCCCGTCGGGCCGACCAGCTCGTGGAGGTACTTCTGGATGACGGGGTCGGACAAGAGGTCCTCGAAGGCCATTACCCTCCTTACCGGCGTCGGCGCGTTAAGTCTTTTTCTCGGGCGGAGAGTCGTCCCAGTGCATACGTTCCGACAGGTCGATGCTCGGGTATGTCCCTCCCGGAGCTACGCTCTGCGCTCTCCACCCGTTCGCTGCTCGCTCCCCTCGGCCTCCTCGCGCTCACCGTCGCCCTCTCGATCGAGGGCTACTCGACGCTCGCGACGGCGACCGCGATGCTCTTCGCCCTCGAACTCTCCAGAGTGCTCGACGCCCTCGGCGAGTACGACGGCCGGCTCTCGACGCTCGTCGTCGGCCTCGGACTCGCTACCCTGGGCACGGCCCTCGCGCTCACCGACGGCTCGCTTCTCGCCGTGCTCCTCGCCGTCGCCGGCGGCTGGGTCGTGTTCGACGCCGCCGCGGAGCTCGGAACCGGTCGGAGGCGACGGGAGACGGGGTCGGAGACCGACTCCCACCCGATCGACGAGGCGAGCGCGAGCGAGGCGATGGCGACGATGGCCGACGCACGGCGTGTCCAGCGCGCGCTCACGTCCCGGTCGATGACACGGCGGGAGCTCGCCGCAGAGACCGGTCTGGAGGACGAGCGCGTCACGGAGTGTCTGGACCTGCTCGTCGAGAGCGGGACCGTCGACAGGGAGGGCGACTGGTACGTCACAGACGAGTCCGCGCTGGGCGCGAGCGGGTTCGCCCGGGAGGCCGCCTCGCTGCCCCGACGAGCGATCGGTCGCTTCGTTCGTCCGTTCAGGCTGCTCGCCGGCCGCTCGCGCGAAAACAAAGAGCGCGTGGAGAGCGGGACCGTCGGAGGTCGGGACGGTGAGAGGGAGCCGTCCTCCGAACGGGCGACGGAGGTCGACTGATCACTCCTCGCGTTCGACCCGCTTTCCCGTCTCCGTCGGCACGACCCGATGGGACGCGTCCTCCCACTCCCGATCCAGCTCCAGACCCTCGAAGAGCCGGTCGAGGAAGACCGCCAGGCCGGCCACCTCCGAGTGGGGCTGGTTCGTGACCCCGACGTTCCAGTCGGCGGCCTCGTAGACGTCGAACGGCACCTTCTCCGCCCCGACAACGACGAGCAGCGGCTCTCGTTCGTGGGCCTCGCGGACCTCGGCTTCGACCTCCTGGATCGGGAGGCCGTACATGGTGAGGTGGACGACCCGGCCCCCCCAGTCCCGGACGAACGACCGGGGCTCGTCGGTCAGCTCCGCGGAGAAGGGGCCGCCGAACCGGTCGGTGACCTCCTCGATCGTCTCGACCGCGCCCGAGACACCCCCGGCGATCACCACCCGGTCCGCCCCGAGCGCGCGCGCGGTCAGCCCGACGTGGGTCGTCATCCGCTCGTCGCGGCCGGGTCGGTGGCCCAGCCTGAGCACGCAGACCTCCGGGGCGTCCTGCATACCGAAGGGTTCCGGTCCCCGGGTTAGGCGGTTTCGCTTTCGCTCCCGCTGGTCGCCTCGCCGCGCACGTCGACGACCAGAACCGGGACGGGCACCGTTCTGACCGTCCGTTCGGTGACGCTGCCGAGGAGCAGCCGACCGACCCCGCCGCGGCCGTGCGAGGCCATCACCACCAGGTCGATCCCCTCCCGATCGACCAGGTGAGCGATCTCGCGGTGTGGCGCGCCGACCGCGACGTGGGTTTCGACCGAGAGGCCGCTGGCGTCCACGCGCTCTTCGATCCGCGCGAACGCGTCGGACCCCTCCCCCCGGAGGTACGGCGGGAGGTCCGAGAGCGCCGCGTCGTGGGTCCGCTCGACCGTCTCCGATCCGAGCCGGAAGCTCGTCGAGTCGATATCGACGACGTAGAGCGCGTGTAGCTCGGCGTCGTAGGTCTCCACGAGCGAACGGGCGTGATCGAACGCTCGCGCCGCCGCCTCGCTGCCGTCGGTCGGGATGAGGATACGTTCGTACACACTCCCTCGACTCTCCACACGCCGGTAAATACCACGGTGGTTGCGGCGGGGCCAGAGCCGAGACCCGTTCCCGAGACCGACGGGGGATCGACCTGCGGTGGGCGGGGTCACCGCTCCTCGCCGGAGGCCTTCGCGGCCTCCAGCGACCAGAAGAACCCGAAGTACGCGGGGATCCCCGCGAGCATGAACATGTAGAAGACCCAGGCGGGTGCGCTCACGAAGACGACGTCGAACAGGAACGAGACGAGCGCGACCCAGGCGAGCGCGAACAGCAGGTCGTGGACCATCCCGGTCCTGTTCTCGCGGACGTGCTCTCTGAGTCGGTCTGTCGGGCCCATCTGTGTCTGAGTCGGTGGTACGGCGGCGCCTCGCCGCCGGACGATCGTCGGTCCGTTACTCTCCGTCTTTTCGGTAGTCGACGACGAGAACGGGGACGTGCGTCGAGCGGAGCGTTCGTTCGGTGACGCTCCCGAGCAGCGCACGGCGCACGCCCGAGCGGCCGTGGCTGCCCATCACGACGAGGTCGATCC
>SKWB01000100.1 GCA_007129135.1 Halococcaceae archaeon
AACTTCGAGATGGCGACGGACATCATGAAGTTGAGCAGCGCGTAGATCAGCGCGATGTCGAGGAACCAGGGCTGGTCGAGGCCCGCAGCGAGCAGCGCGAGGATCACGACAGTGTTGGTCCCGAGGACGTTCACCGCGAGCACGCGGTCCTGGACGGTCGGCCCGGCGACCGCGCGGTAGAACATCGCGATCGCGAGGACGACGAACAGCGCCGCCGCGAGGAGGAAGACCTCCGAGAACACCATCACCGATCGCCTCCCGTGAGGATCTCCGTGTCGCCACGCTCTCGCGGCGTGGCGATCCTCGCGGCCTCGCGTCCGTAGAAGACGAAGCGAACCGAGCGCTCGAGCGCGCCCTCGAAGAGGTCCTCTCTGGCCTCCTCGATCAGCGTGTGGACGACGAGACGCTGGTCGTTCGCCCGGACGGTCAGCGTCCCGGGCGTGAGCGTGATGCTGTTGGCGAGCGTCATCAGCGGGAGGCCGCTGCGCACCGCGGCGTTGACGCGCGTGAGTTTCGGGTCGATCGGCATCGACGGCCGGAGGATCACGACCGCGATGGCGACGTTCGCCTTCACGATCTCGAACAGCAGGTACGGGACGTAGAGCATCCCGCGGAGGACGCGGACCGGGGTGCGCGTCGGGTGGAGCGGCGTCGAGAAGGTGACGTGCGAGAGGGTGAGCGCGACGACGGTCGCGCTCGCCGCCCCCGTCACGATGTCGAACCAGTAGGTCGGGTCGCCGAGGACCAGGTAGAACAGGTAGGAGACGGCGAACAGGCCGAGGAACCGGCTTCGCCCGCCCGTTCCGGTGAACCGCGCGTGTCGGGCGGGCCGTTCGACGGGCGCCTCCGACCAGTCGAGGCCGGCCTCGGTGAGGTGGCGTTCGAGCGGCTGGAGCATCGGTGCGGTCGCGCCCGGTCGGTACTCCGGATCGACGATCACCCGGTCGACCCCGACCCGCTCGGCGTAGGCGGCGAGCGTCCTCGCGTAGTCCTGTGGCCCGAAGAGATACTCGTCGCCCCCGAGGATCGCGGTCTCGACCGCTATCGACCCCTCGGACGCCTCGTTCGCCCAGGCATTCGCGCGGCCGAGCAGCCGACGGGCCGCCTCGGCGTTGGCCGCCCCCTCGGGGACCTCGCCCTCGTAGGCGAGCGCGTAGACCAGGTGGAGTTCGCCGCCGGTCTCGAGGCAGGCCGAGACGGCGTAGTCGACGGTCTGTCGGGCCGTCTCCGAGTTCGAGATCGGAACGAGGAGCCGTTCGGGCCCCTCGCTCCCGTCGCGGTCGCTCATACTACCCGAGACAAACCAGACTCCTCGCAAAACGATTTCGTTCTGTCGCGGCCCCAGCGCCCGATCAGCCGAGTTCCGCCGCGAGTTTCGCCGCGACCCGCTCCCCGACGGCCCACTTCGTCCCCTCGCACTCGGTCGCGTCCGTCTCGGTCACGAGTAGCACCCGCGAGTCCTCGCGGCCCATCACGTCCGCGTCGTTCGCGACGACGAACGCGAGGTCCACCCTGGCCAGCGTCTCCCGCGCCGCCGCGATCAGCTCGTCGTCGTGGCCGCCGGTCTCGGCCTTGAAGCCGACGATCGGCAGCGCCGGGTGGGCCTCGCGTACGGCGTCGATCAGTTTCGGGGTCGGCGAGAGCGAGAGCGAGAGGTCGCGCTGACCGGAGCGGATCTTCTCGGCCTCTGGCTCGACGGCGTAGTCACCGACGGCCGCCGCCGAGAGCAGGGCGTCCGCCCCCTCGACCGCCGAGAGCGTCTCCTCGCGCATCTCCGCCTCGGTCTCGACCTCCCTGACCGTGGCGTAGTGGTCCGCCGGCGGGACCGCCGCGGCGATCGGGTGTGGGCCGACCGGGCCGTGGACGAGCGTCACCTCCGCGCCCGCGACGTAGCAGGCGCGAGCGACCTCCCGGCCCGTCCGCCCCGACGAGCGGTTCGTGAGCACCCGCACGGGATCGATCTCCTCGACGGTCGCCCCGCTCGTGACCACGAGCTCCCTCCCCTCGAGCGGGCGGTCGTCCACGGCCCGCGCGACGTCGAGACAGATCGCGTCCTGGCTCGCGACCTTCGCCTTCCCCTCCTCGACCCTCGGGTCGACGAACGAGACGCCCCAGGACTCGACGCGGTCGATCGCCTCCAGAACGCCGGGGTGGTCGTACATCGGCTCGTGCATCGCGGGGGCGACGACGACCGGTATGCCGGAGCCGAGCGCCGTCGTCGCGCAGGTCGTCACGGGCGTGTCGTCGACCGCGCTCGCTACCTTCCCGACCGTGTTCGCCGTCGCCGGTGCGATCAGGAGCACGTCCGCCCAGCCGTCGTAGCCACAGAGCTCGACGTGTTCGACGCTCCCGGTGATCTCGGTCGTCACCGGGTTGTCGGTCGCGAACTCGACGGCCCACGGGTGGACGATGCCCCGCGCGCCGGGGCTCATCACCGCGCGGACCGACGCGCCGCGCCGGCGGAGTTCGTGGGCGAGTTCGACCACCTTCACCGCGGCGATCGACCCCGTGACGCCGAGTGCGACGTTGGCTCCCGAGAGCATGGGTTGGGCTTTCGCTCACGGGAAAATAAACGTGCCCACCGCCTCGCGTCCCCGCCGAACCTGGTCGTTCTGGAGCACTCTCCCACTCGGCGGACTCTCTCCGGAGCCGTAGAGTAAGTTCAAGTGATCAATCTACGTGGTTGACGTAACTCCCACGGAGTCGGGATGGACCCGACGGGGTGGGGGGTCGCACACACCATGAGTGGCAACAACGTCAACAGACGGACGGTACTGGGCGCGGTCGGGACGACGATCGTCGGCGGGATGGTCGCCACCGGCAGCGCCGCGGCAGAGGGACACGCGGAGAGCTTCTCGGCGGAGCTGACGGGCGAGGCGGAGGTCCCACCGGTCGAGACGAACGCGAGCGGGCGCGCCACGTTCGAGCTGAGCGAGGACGGCTCGGCGGTCCACTTCGAGGTCTTCATCGACTGCATCCGGAACGTGAACCAGGGCCACATCCACCTCGGTGACGAGGGGGAGAACGGCCCGGTCGTGGTCTGGCTCTACCCGCAGGCCACCCGGGAGCCCGAACTGATCGAGGGCGTCCAGCGCGACTTCGTGCTCGCGGAGGGCACGCTCACCGAGGAGGACCTGGTGGACGAACTGGAGGGCGAGTCGCTCGAGTCGCTCGCGGCGGTCATGCGCGAGGAGGGCGCGTACGTCAACATCCACTCCGAGCAGAACCCCGCGGGCGAGATCCGCGGTCAGATCGTCCCGGACGAGGAGGCGGAGGTCGGCGAGCCGGAAGATACCGAAGAGCCGCCAGAGGACGTCGATGACGATGAGGAGGAAGACGTCGACGACGATGAACCAGACGACCCAGATGACGAAGGAGATGATCCTGACGACGATGATGATGAGCCGGACGAGGACGATGATGACGATGAACCGGACGAGGAGGACGAGCCAGACGAAGAACCTAGTCTGAGTCTGGGACCGATCAACGTCGGTGAAAACGTTCCACCGGACGAGGAATACATCACCCTCCAAAACGACGGGGAAGACCCAATCGATATGAATGGTTGGGCTCTGCGTGACGATCCGAGCACCGGTGTCGTTCAGGCAGGGACTGTGGGTGAGTATTCGTTCAGCGATTTCGTTTTAGATGGAGGGGCATCAGTCCAGATTATCACCGGTGGCGATGAATCCGATGATACCGACGACACCCTGCACTGGGGAATCGGCCGGGAGATCTGGAATCAGGAAGGAGATACGGTTGTAGTGGTGGACGAAACAGGAAGCACCATTCTCCAGCAGTCTTACGAAAGCCAGACCTCCATCCAGTTCGTCTTCTCCGTGATCCGGTCGGTCTTCGCGTAGGGACGACCCACAGTTTTTCGTCGCCGTGGAGCTGTCAGCGGTGAAGGGATCGACCGGGACGTGGCGCTCTCACCCGTAGAGACACGAATCCGAACTGGGAGTCCGAACGGGCGGTTGAGGAGGATCCGGGGCTCTACGCAGCACTCGCCCACCGAAAGGAGAACGGTGAATCGCCTCCGTTCGGACGACGAGCAGCGTCACGGCGAAGCCTCGGCGCTCGATCGGAGTGGTGTTTTGATTATTCGAGTGAAATACGATGCGTGTTTACTCCCCCAGCGCCACCCCGCGGTGTGGAGTACGAGATAGGTACGGACGAAACAGTGAGCACGGCCGTCGTACGGGCGGTGGGTGCGGTCGAAGGCCGTAATCCACAGTCGCTCCGACCGCTGACGAACGTCCTCGATACGGAGGCGTTGGACGCCCTGTTCGCCTGCCGGGGAGACGGGGCGGCGCGTATCGGAGGCCGACTCTCCTTCGTCTACAGCGCGTGTCGACTCACCGTCGACAACGGAGAGTACCTCACGGTTCAGTTACTCGATACCCGTCACGGTGATACACGCAGAAGTGGAGAGGAGCGTCGTTCCGTCGGGTGAGGATCCCGAGAGGTTAGGGACCCGGATCGTGAGCGAGGAGGAGCCCCTGCGCCATGAGACGACGGGCGATCACGACGAGGCCGTTCCCGAATCCGTCCCCGAAGATCGCCTGTTCCTTCTTGGTATCGGGTATGATCGAACTCACCAGGATCGTCGATCGATCGATCAGGAGGAGTCGACCGATCGCCGTATCGTCGACCGTGGCGTTCTCACCGTGTAGCCACTCGAGTCCCGAGATGAACGTCGTGGCGTCCGGGACAGCCGTTTCGATCTCGTCTTGGAGCGAATCGGTCAACGCACCGACGAGCAGGTCCACCCCGTTGCCGACCCCGTTGAGGGCGTCCACGAGCTCCGGTGTCAGGAGCGAGTCGTCACCGATGACGAGGACGACCTCGTCCGTCGCCTCCCCGATCAGGTCGTTCGTCCGGTTTTCGATCGCATCCCGGCCGGACATCGCCCAGACCTGCTGGACGGGTCCCTCGTCGTCCGGATCGACGATCTCGACCATCTCGAGGGCATCGCGAAGCCGTTCGACCCGGGCCTCGTACTGGTCGCGGAGCGTCTCGGTCGCTTCCTCGAGCGGAACGGCACGGAACTGCTGGGGACTCGAGTGTTGAATCTCGACCAGCCCCTGTGCCTCCAGCACCCGGATCGCGTCGTAGACCCGCGTTCGCGGAACCTCGGTCATCTCGCTGAGCTGCTTTGCCGTCCCGGTGTGCAGCCGTGACAACCCGACGAAACACCGCGCCTCGTACTCCTTCAAGCCGAGCTGCTGAAGCACCTCGATCGCCTCCTCCAAGTTCGCGTTCGTATCCATGTGTCCCAACCTCCTGGATAGCCCAGGGATTACCTCTCGATAGCGCACCGGAATAGATAGGCATTGGCACTCCTCCCACGCTTCACGAGACGAGGGGTCGGCCACGATCGGCGGGATGACGACGCTCGGCGGCAAACCGCGGGACGGTTACCGTATTTGTGATGTTCTCAGTGACACCAGTTGATCGGGGCTCTCGGATGGAGTCAAAACCGGTTTTGCTGTTCGTCTTCGAGAATCACTCGGTTAATCACAAAACAGATTTACGCGGCGAATCGCAATCAGCCTACCAGCACGCGATCCAGTGCTGTGTCCCAACCACAACGTTGCTCGCGTGCTGACCTATCACCTCGCGTGGTGGGTTCGAGCAGGGCCGACAGACCACATCGGTGGGTAACGATACGTCCGGTGACCCACAGTCCGTCGTGATCGAGCGACGCGAACGGTTCGGGTCGAGTACCTGTGCTGGCCGGGCGTTCGTGGCGCTTGCCAGCCGTGAGGCGGGAACAGTAAGCGACGTGAGTCACGTCTCCGAGGTGTGCCGTACAGGGCGTCTGACGCCATCGACGAACTGCACGACCGTGAGCCGATGGGCGGTCTCCGATCGTCGCCACACGGTTCGGGTCCGAAGCGACACTACGTGGCCCGTTCCGAAGCCGTACAGGCGTGGGGAAATTCGTGTTCGATCAGCTCCTTCTGTGCGCGACGGAGCCGCTCCGAAAGCGACTGGTGTGAGATATCGAGATGTGTCGAGAGCTCCATCAGAGTAGTCCGTCGAGGGATCTCGAAGTAGCCGTACTCGACCGCTGCCTCGAGTGCTTCGTACTGTCCATCCGTCAGGCCGGTCCTGTTGAGATCGTCCCGTGAGATGGTCCTGATCGCGGTAATGTCCACCGTTGTACCCCTTCTCTGTAGCTGGTTTACCGTCTCCTCGACGTTCTCGTGATCGGTGTAGCGCAATCGAACCGACCAGGTCCCGTCCGAGAGCGTGCCTGTGAGGACCGTTCCCCCTGTCTCGACGACCCACGACAGGATCTGAAAGTCCTCCTCACACTGGATCGAGTAGACCAACTCCTCGTCCTGCTTCGAGACCAGACCGTATCTCTCGATAGAGCCCGTCGAATCGAGAGCCCGCTCTACGTCCTCTCTCGACGATTCCCGGATTCGAACGGGGATCTCCGCCGTCATCACTACCCGTTCGAGTTTCAGTTCGAGAGACGGTTCGCACGCGACGGTTTCGGCGAACGGCGTCTCCGTCGCTGGGATCCGGAGTTCCACTATCGTTACCATGGTCTAGGAGCTACCACTCCCGTCGCGGCACTCCCCTGGGAACGAGTCAACGACTGCTTCGAGTCGCTCGTCGGACAGGTACTGAACGGTCCCGCGTTCGGGATCGTACTCGACGACGCCGTGATCGGCGAGCTTGGGCAGGTGAGTGTGGTACACCTGGATGGCGAGGTCCTCTCGGTCCGGAGGTCCGTCCGTACCGGCGGCTCGTTCTCCCCGGTTCAATTCATCCACGAGGGCATCGACCGTCGTCAGTCCGTTACTGATGTGTCGGAGCTGATGGATGAGGTTCCGTCGGTGTCGGTCGGCGATTAGGTCGAGATAGGTGTCGAGGTCCGGCGTCATCATGAGGTGATTTAACACTTCTGCCTGCATCAACGTTCGACATTTTCACACGTGCTGGGTTTTTTATTAATAGAGTGACACTACTCGGTGCCTCCGATGACATCGGTGAGAGGACCTGTGAAGAGGCCCTAGCAGGGCCCCTGTGAACTCATTCGGGAGTGTTTCGAATCTCTGAGCCCGACGATAATTACGGAGACGGAGCGACTCCGTATCGCTACTTCGACTGCCAGCGACTCACGGGCGAGCGCTCGTGGAGCGACGTCGCCGGTATCCTCACCGAAGACGAGGCCGACGGGGTGGAGGTCGCTTTCGCGGAGGGTCGTATTCGCTCCAGGAGGCGAGAATCCGGTTCGTAACCGAGTTCCACAGCTCCGTTCTGAGCGGCGAGGCGAGTCCACCGCGCCTCGACTCGACCACCGGACTTCGATCCGTTCGACTTTCGCTGACCGGATCGCAAACCGAGCGACCGGGCCACCGTCTCACACCTCGTAATCCCTCGATAGAGCCTCTCACACCGCTGAAAGCCCCAGATAAAGCGCAGAAACGTATTTCTCATTATAGATCGTGTGTTTTCTATGGCTTACATCGAGACAGCCGACGGCGTACCGCTGTACTACACCGAACGCGGCGAGGGAGAGACGGTCGTGCTGGTCCACGGCTGGACCTGTGACTCCGAGTTCTGGTGGCAGAAGAACGCGGACGCGCTCGCGGCGGAGCACCACCTCGTCACCTACGACCTCCGGGGGCACGGCCTCTCCGGGAAGACCGACGACGGCCACAGCATGTCCGGCTACGCGGCGGACCTCGAGTTCCTGATGGAGGAGCTCGACCTCACCGACGTGACGCTCGTCGGCTGGTCGATGGGCGTCCCGGTCATCCTGACCTACCTAAAGGAGGTCGGGGACGGGCGGGTCCGGGCGCTCGGGCTGATCGACCAGACCCCGAAGTTCTTCACCGACGACGACTGGGAGTTCGGGCTCATGGGCGAGTTCTCCGAGGAGGGTATGGAGGGTCTCGCCGCCGGGATCGAGGCCGCGCGCGCCGAGGCGGCCAAGCCGGTCATCCAGGCGTTCTTCGGCGAGCCGCGCTCGGACGAGGAGCTCGCGGAGATGTACGCCCGGACGACGCTCACCCCGAGTTCCGTCGCGGCGACGCTGCTCCGGGACTTCGTCCCGATGGACTTCAGAGACCAGCTCGCGGAGCTCGGCCTCCCGACGCTGCTCTGCTACGGCGAGCACAGCGTGGTCTTCCCCGGCCCGCTCGGCCAGTGGATGCACGAGCGGATCCCCGACTCCGAACTCGTGCGCTTTACGGAGAGCGGACACAGCCCGTTCTGGGAGGAGCCCGAGAAGTTCAACGAGAGCCTGGCAGCGTTCGTGACGGACGTCTCCGGGCGGGAGCTCGTACGGGCCGACTGAGCGAGCGCTCGTCTGCCGGCAGAGGCTATACCCGTCCGCCCGGGCTACACCGGGACATGGGAGACGAAGATCTCGAACTGGACGAGGACATCGGCGAGGCGACCATCGTCTACGAACACCCCGAGGAGGGCACCGTAGAGCGTGAGGTCCCGAACGAGCACATCGCGTACTTCCAGGACCACTGGCTGATCAAGACCGGCGAGGACGAGGACGGTCGCGACCTCGTCCGGCGGATTCCCGCCCAGAAGGTCCACTACGTCGAGCGGACCGTCGAGCGCTTCGAGGAGGAGGTGAAGACCCTACGGGACCAGGTCCAGTCGTTCGCGGAGGACATCCGGACGAAGATCCCGGTCGGCGGTGCGCGCGGGGGCCGGAGCGAGGTCGAGGACGGATCGGTCCACCGGATCGACGTGGGGATCGACGAGGACGAGCCGAGAGAGCCCTGAGGCGGACCGACCTCTTTTTCGAGTGAGTGCCGAACGCGACGGGGCACGGGTGGGAGACCACGGGCTCGCAGGCCGACGAACGAATCGGCAGCGCTACTCCCCGACGCTGCCGAACGGGAAGGGACAGGACTTGTGCCACTCGGTCACACAGCCCACCCGTGCCCGAGGACACGGATACCGGGGAGCGACGACTCCTCACCGGCAGGCAGCTGTTCGCGCTGGTGACCGAGGTGCGGGCCACCGGCCACGCGATGTTCCGCTGTGCCGACCGAAAGGAGCGACTCGGAAAGGTCCCCCCTCGT
>SKWB01000076.1 GCA_007129135.1 Halococcaceae archaeon
CAACCCGGCGAAGACCGGGAAGGCGGGCTCGAAACGCGAGTTCGAGCGCGTCTTCCACATGAAGCGGCCGGACTTCTCGGGCTTCGAGTACTCGACGATCCTCTGTCTCGACAACCCGGACCGGGAGTTCCACCCGCAGGGGGCGTCCGTGATCCCCGGGAGCTTCGAGGTTCCGGAGCCGGATCCCGAACGCGAGGGCGAGGTGATCGACCACGACCTCGAACTGGACGACGAGTGGTTCCGGGTCGAGGTGACCGACCACGACGTGCTCGACGAGGGTGTGGACATCACCGGCCACGAGGTGGTCGTCTGCGTCGGGCGCGGGATCGGCGACGATCCAACGAAAGGGATCGAACTCGCGCTCGACCTCGTCGACCAGTTCGACGACGCGGCGCTCGGGCTCACGAGGGGGGTCGTCACCGCCTCCTACCAGGTCGACGGCCACGTCGAACAGTACGTGAGTGAGGAGCGCCAGATCGGCGAGACGGGCGTCGTCGTCGAACCGGAGCTCTACATCGCCGCCGGCGTCTCGGGGGCGGTCCAGCACAAGGTCGGGATGGACGAGTCCGAGACGATCGTCTCGATCAACACCGACGACGACGCGCGGATCAAGGACTTCTCCGACTACTACATCCAGGGCGACCTCTTCGAGTTGCTCCCGAGGCTGACCGAGGCGATGAAGACCGGGGAGATCGAGCTCGCGGCCGCCCCCACGGGGGGTGACGACTGAATGGCGAGTGCGGAACGCGACCCCGAGGGCGCGGCCGCGGAGGCGGCCGAGCGGGGCGAGACGACCGATGTCGGGAGCGGAACGGAGTACGAACACTACGAGGCGGTCGTCGTCGGCTGCGGGCCCGGCGGGGCGGCTGCGGCGGCGGCGCTCGCCCGCAACGGCGTCGAGACGCTGGTGATCGAACGCGGCGTCGAGGCCGGCTCGAAGAACGTCTCGGGGGGGCTGCTCTACGCGGAGGAGTCCGCGCCGTACACGATCGATGGCCTCTTCCCCGGCTTCAGGGAGGAGGCCGCCGAACGCCCGATCACGGAGTACTACATCCACAACGTCGCCGGCGAGAAGGTGGCGACGTTCGACATCACCGACCTCCACGAGCACGACACGGAGTGGTCGGACGCGGTCCTCAGGCGGAAGATGGACGCCTGGCTCGAAGCGCAGGTCCACGAGATGACCCGCGAGACGGGCGGCGGCGTGTTGAGCGGGGTCCGGGCGAACGGCCTGCTGCGGGAGGAGGGCGAGATCGTCGGCGTCACGTTCGACGAACTCGATCCCGTGACGGCGGATCTGATCGTCGCCGCCGACGGCGTCAACTCCGAACTCGCCCGCGAGGCGGGTCTGATGGACTGGGAGGACCCGGCGGACTGGTTCCAGGGCGTGAAGGCCGTCGTCGAGATGGACCCAGCGACCGTCGACGAGCGGTTCGACGTCGGCGAGGGCGAGGGCGTCGCCCACCTCGTCTCGGGCGACCTCTTCTCCGGCGTGCGCGGGGGCGGGTTCGTCTACACGAACCAGGCGTCGCTCTCGATCGGGACGGTCTTTCACCTCGACAGCCTCGCCGCCGAGCGCGCCGAACCACACGAGCTGCTCGACGCGCTGCTCACCCACCCGCTGCTCGACCAGTGGTTCCAGGGCGAGTACGACGAGCGGGAGTACTCGGCGAAGCTGGTGCCCGACTCGAAGAAGGTCGCCCATCCCGAACCCCATCGTGACAGGCTCGTGGCGGTCGGCGACGCCGCCGGCCAGATGCAGGCCCAGGGGCCGATCATCAAGGGGATGAACCACGCGGTGACCGCGGGCGCGCTCGCGGCGGAGGCGTTCGTCGAGGCGCGCACGCGCGGCGAGCCACACGCTGCTGGCGAGTATTACTCGGAGAAGCTCCGCGACGAGGGCGTGATGGCGAAGCTCCGGCCGAGAGGCTACCGCGCGGCGGCGGCCGTCGGCGAGCGTGGGCCTGCGGAACGGGCCGCCGACCGCGTCGTCGCCTCCCGGGTGGGTCGGAAGGCGCTCTCGACGATCGGCGGCCGGCTCGAACGCCTCTACAGTTCGCCGAGGCTGTCGGCGGTCGTCCCGGACACGCAGACGCCGTACGTGACGATGCCGACGGTGATCGCCGAGGAGATTGGCGAACCGGTCTCCGCGGAGCACGAGGTCGAGCCGCCGTCGCTCGAGGAGCGCATCGGCGACCTGACCTACGACACCGACATCGGCAACCCCCATATCGAACTGCTCGACAACTCCTGGGAGGCCAGCGGGACCGCAGTGACCGCCTGCCCGGTGAGCGCGATGGAGTTCGGCGGGGGCTGCTACCGCGAGGAGCGGGTCCAGACGAACGGGAGCGAGGAGCGACTGGTGAGCCTCGACACCCAGCCCTGCGTCGAGTGTGGCACCTGCGCCGTGATCGCCGACACCCACTGGGAACACCCCCGCGGGGCGAAGGGCGTGGAGTTCAAGCAGGGCTGATGGAGGAGTGGGTCGCCCGGGAGGTGGAGGCCCTCGCCTCGAGGGCCGAGGCGGACCGGGAGGCGTTCGTGCCGCCCGAGGAACCACCGGCGGTGGGAAAGGCGCTCACCTACCTGCGCGAGGGAGCGGGCCAGGCGATCTGGCTCTACGTCGAGGGCCGAACCGGCGGACGGTACACCGAGTTCTCCCCGGAGGCGTTCTCCCGGCTCGAGGACGCGATGAACGAGTGGTTCTCGCTCTACACCGCCTGTTACGGGGTCGAGACCGACCCGGACGTATCGATCCGGACCGCCGCGGAGGCGCTGATCGAGACGGAGAACGTCCACGACACGGCGCGGATCCTCACGGGCGTTCCGGAGCGCGCCTGAAGGGAGCGATGCGACCCGGGGCTCGCTCGAGCGGTGTCGAAAACGATTAAGTACGGTGGTATGGTATAGCACTCCATGTCCGGACGAGAGAGTCTCCGCTTCGGCCACGAGGACAGGCGACGGATCTACCAGTACGTCGAGCGCCGGGGATCGGCGACGCTCGGCGAGCTCGAACGGGAGCTCCGGATCGACCCGGGTGGGCTGCGCCACCACGTCGCGATCCTGAAGCGTGACGGCCGGATCGAGGCCGACGAGAGCGGGAGCTACCGGGTCTCGCTCGACGGCGGTGAACGCGAGGAACACCGGTCCGAGGACGTCGAGTTCGCGATCCGGCCCGCCCGCCAGGAGGACCTCGCGGGGATCGTCGGCGCGATCCGGCAGGTCGCGGAGGCGGGGACCTACATCGTCGCGGAGACGGTCGCCGACGAGATCGACCACCAGGACGCCCTGCTCAGACACAACGAGATCGAGTCGCGGATGTTCTTCGTCGCGACCGTCGGCGAGGAGGTCGTCGGCTGGGTCCACATCCACGGCTCGGAGCTCGAGAAGCTGAGCCACACCGCCGAGCTCACCGTCGGCGTCATCGACGAGTACAGGGGCGACGGGATCGGCAGCCACCTGCTCAACCGGGGGCTGGAGTGGGCCGGCTCGCAGGGCTACGAGCGGGTCTACCAGAGCGTTCCGGCGACGAACGAGGAGGCGATCGCGTTCCTCGAAGAGCAGGGCTGGGAGACCGAGGCGGTCCGAGAGGACCACTACAAGATCAACGGCCACTACGCCGACGAGGTGATGATGGCGATCCGGCTACCCTGATCGTCGGCTCGCGTTCGGTAGTCGGCCGTTCGCCACGTTACTGTCGCCGTTCCGATCGGTTAGTCGTCGACCGACCGGTCACCATCGGATCGCCGCCGACGGACGAACCCGTATCCCTCACGAGCGACCGGCATGCCGTCGTAGATCCACAGCAGCGTGGCCACGAGCACCATCCCGACCAGACCGAAGACGTAGGCCGACGGCTCCGGGTCGAGGACCGCTCGCACGTACGGGACGACGTTCTCGAGGAACTCGGCACGAAAGCCCTCGCCGGGGCTTCCCTGGGTGGACCTGAGCGGCCAGAGCAGCCGCTCGATCTTCAGTTCGCCACCCCGGAGATAGCCCGGGATCACGTCCGCCGGGAGGTGGAGCAGATAGCCGATCCCGAACGCCAGGCCGAGCCCCGGTTGGTTTCGGCGAGCCGCGAGCGCGACGACGGCGACCGAGAGCGGGATCGCGAAGAGGACCGAGTGACCGAGAGCGTAGCCGCTTCCGAAGAGCCCGAACTCCCACGAGAGCGGCTTGTCGATCACGTCCGGCAGTATCGACGCGGACACGACGACGAGCGTCTCGCTCGCGGTCGGCGAGTCGTGGTAGACGAGATGGACGATCACCGAGTAGGCGAGGTACCCGACGATCGCGTGTTCCCAGGGCATCATTTCGTAGCTAGCCGGGGTAACAACACTCCGAGCGCTATAAGCCTCGCTTTCCGAGCCTACGTAGTCGATCCCGACGAGGGTCGCAGGACGGGATCGCCACCCGAGAGGCGTACGTATACACGTAGCGTGCGTCGGATCCACAAGCGAGGATGCGAGTCGAGTGCTTCGGAACGACGGTCGGAATCGACGAGTCCGCGCTCCGGGAATCGGCCGAGGAGATCCGACGGCAGGTCGCGGAGTACGAACGCGGCGAGCGTCGGACGTTCGACCTGACCGTCGGGTTCCCGGACGGTCTCACCGGCAGGGTGATGCGAGCGATGGCGGAGATCCCCTACGGCGAGACGCGAACCTACGGCGAGCTGGCCGCGGATCTCGGCACGAGTCCGGTCGCCGTGGGGCAGGCCTGTGGGCGGAACCCCGTCCCGGTCGTGATCCCGTGTCACCGCGTCGTCGGGAGCGACGGCTCGCTCCGGGGCTACTCCGCGGCGGACGGGGTAGCGACCAAGCGGCGGCTGCTCGACCACGAGGCGGCTGTCGCCGGCGCGGGACCGGTCCAAACACCGTTGCCGACGGAGTGAGCCGCAGACCACTCGTTCCCGACACCGCCCCCCATCCGGATCGTGATCGCTACGTGCTGCTGCCGACTGATACGGAGGTAGCAGTAGTGTCTCGGAGTAAGAACTTTTGTTTTCCAGAACATATCATTCGCATGGCCCCGCGCACCCGCCGATCACTGCTCCTGTCGACCGGCGTGCTGGCGGTGGCGACCGCAGGCTGTGTCGACCGGGCGGTGACCACCTACGATCGGCTCGCCGGTCGAACGCTCGACGGCCCGCACCGGGTCGATTTCGAGGAGACCGAGAGGCGGGCACCGGACGACGCCGCGGTCTCGCTCACGTTCGAGGTCCACGATACGCTGATCACAGCGGACGATCCCGCCAGGCTCTCGGTCACCGTCGAGAACGACGGCGACCGAACTGTGAGGCTCGGCTCGTTCCGGCCGTGGCCGTTCGGCGTCGTCGAGATACGGCCAGCCGACGACGGCGAGGGCGTCACGCTGTGGACCGAGAGCTACCGCGAGAGCGACGCGGTTCGGACACGCGGCAGGCACGTCCGGAGCGCATCGGACCTGCAGGTGGCGGAGGACCTCCCCGCCAGCGGGTCGGTCACCGAGGAGTACGGCCTCTATACGGACTCCCGACACCTCGAGGCGGGTAGCTACGAGACGTCCGTCTCCACCGCGGTCGATCGAGGGGACGTCGAGGGACGCCATCGGATCGACATCGAGGTCACCGTCGAACCGGAGTGACGTTCCACATCAGTGGCTCAGAGGAGCTTTCGCGGTCGCCGTCGAACCCCACGGCTATGGCATCGGTCGTCGACATCGCCTGCCCGTTCTGCGATCGGATCGAGGGCGTCCAGAAACGCGACCTCGACCGGTACTACTGCCCCGACTGCGAGCGCCCGTTCTCGCTCTCGGACCTAGTATAGCTACTCCCGACCCATTCCAGCGAGTGCGTCGCGCTTTCCGGGGTGGTCCCCCGGGAGCCGTGACCGGCCGAGCATCCGCTCTCTGAGCGTCTGCCTCTCGCCGTGGTCCTCTGGTAGCAGCTCCCGCCCTCTGAGTTCGGGGACCACGAGGTCGACGAAGTCCGTGAGCGAACCGGGACGAACGATCTCCTTCACGTTGAACCCGTCGACGCCCACCTCGCGGAACCAGTGCTCCATCTCGTCGGCGATTTCTCTCCCCGTCCCGACGACGACCGGCGAGGTAGAGCCCAGACCCGCGAACTGTGCCATCTCCCGTACGGTCCACTCACGGTCGGGATCGCTCGTCGTGAAGGCGTTCACCGCGCCCTGGATCGCCTCCGTCTCGATGTGTTCGAGCTTCTGATCCGGATCGAGTTCGGAGAGGTCCATGTCCATGAAGCCGCTCAGGAGCGTCAACACCGCCTCGGTGTCGACTCCTTCCTTCAGGCTCTCGTACTTCGCCTCGGCGAGTTCCTCGGTCTCGCCGACGACCGGAACGATCCCGGGGAAGAACGCGAGCGAATCGGGATCACGCCCCGCCTCGGCCGCCCGCTCGCGCATGTCCGCCATGTAGTCGCGGACGCCGCGTTCGGTCGGGTGACTCACGAAGACGGCCTCGGCGTGGCGCGTGGCGAACGCGCGACCCCGATCGGACGATCCGGCCTGGTAGATGACGGGCGTCCGCTGGGGGGTCGGCTCGCAGCCGTGCGGCCCCGGCACGGAGAAGAACTCGCCCTCGAACTCGATCGGGTGGACCTTCGCGGGCTCGGTGAAGACCCCCTCCTCTCTGTCCCTGCGGACCGCCCCGTCCTCCCAGCTTCCCTCCCAGAGCCGGTAGCAGACCTCCATGAACTCGTCGGCACGGTCGTAGCGGTCGTCGTGGTCCATTCTCCGTTCCAGACCGAGGTTCCGTGCGGCGCTCTCCAGGTAGGAGGTGACGACGTTGAACGCCACTCGCCCGTCGGTGAGCGCGTCGAGCGTCGAGAACTCGCGGGCGAGCTGGTAGGGGTGGGTGTAGGTCGTCGAGCGGGTCACGGCGAAGCCGAGCGAGTCGGTGACCTCTGCCATCGCGGGGATCAGCGCCTGTGGGTGGCCGGAGGGCGTCTGGATCGCGTGTCTGAGCGCGGCCTCCCGGGAGCCGCCGTAGACGTCGTAGATCCCCCGGACGTCGGCGAAGAAGACCGAGTCGAACCCCCCGCGCTCGGCGGTCCGGGCGACCTCCGTCCAGTAGGATCGGTCGAGATACCGGCTCGACTGATCGCCCGGATAGCGCCACGAGCCGGGACTCACGTGTTCGACCGAGCACATCGTGAAGAGGTTGAGGTGGAGGCGGTCGTCCATGCGGGCGATACGGAGACCGCCGGCTTATACGTCGGGATCCCCCGAGCGGGCTGCGAGAGGGGTCGGATGGCTTGATTTCGTTTCAGCGCATAAAGTTATTACATAGCAGTACAATAATAACAGCATGTCCGACGAGAACGGACAACGGGGAGCGGGCGCTCACCGACAGGAGGCCTCGGGTGAGGTCGACCTGTTGTTCGACGTCCTGCGCGAGCCGTGTCGTCGGCTGGTCCTGACCCGCCTCCAGCGGAACGGACGCGTCTCCGTGGAACGGATCGTGAACGAGCGACGGCTCCGGTCTGGCGACCGGGAGTCGGTCGAGATCGACCTCTACCACGTCCACCTACCGATGCTCGAACGCGAGGGGCTCATCGAGTACGACGAACGCTCGGGAGAGATCGTCGGTCGGGACTGGCCGGCCGGGCTGGATCGGCTGCTGGCCGCCGCGAGGGAGCTCGAAGCCGGCCTTTTCGCGGAGCGTCGGGACCCCGTAAACTAGCAGGAACAGTAGTACTGGCGGTCGGTGAACTCGGTCCGAACGACGTCCGCGATCGGCCCCGGGTCGGACGGCGAGTAGACACCCGTGGTGAGCGTTCCGTCCTCCTCGAACGAACCGGAGGCGAGCGCGCGCCAGTCCGCCTCCGAGAGGAGGTCCGCGAACGAGCGGTCCGTCGAGAGCAGCCGGAGGTAGTCCGGGAGGTAGACCCAGCGTGCGTCGTCGGTCTCGCCAGGGTCGAAGGAGGTGCCGGTCGCCTCGCTGTAGGCCGCCGTCGGGAGGTCCGCGCCGGCCGCGACCGGCAGTCCGATCCACTTCCACGGCCGGGTGTTCACGTCGAGTAAGACGTACTCCTCGCGCGAGCGGTCGTAGACGAACTCGGACTCGCTGATGCCGTGGTAGCCGGCCTCGGAGAGCAGCGAACGCGCACCCGCTCCGAGACCGGGGTCCTCTACCACCTCGACGTACGAGGAGGTGCCGAACTCCCGTGGGTTCCTGACCCGAGCGTTGCCGACGACCGAGAGCACCTCGCCGTCGGGCGCGCGGTAGGAGGCGAGCGAGCGGTCCTCGCCGACCTCGACGTCGACGCGCTCCTGTGCGAGGACCCTGATCTCCGCCTCGCGGGCCGCAGCGACCACCTCGGCGAACTCCTCTTCGTCCTCGACCCGGATCACGTTCGAGCCGAGGGCCTCCTCGCCCTCGCGTTTCTTCGCGGGTTTCACGACCATCGGGAAGCCGAGCGCCTCGATCACCTCCTCGGGGTCGGTCTCGTGGAGCGCGTAGGTCTCCGGAACCGGCACACCGAGTTCCTCCGCGAGCGTGTAGAGCGACTCCTTGTCGAGCAGCGCGTCTATCGAGGTCCGTGAGGCGAACGGGAGGGCCACACCCTCCGGTTCGGCGCGGGCGAACGCGTTGACCCACTCGTCCATGCAGGCGAAGGCGACCGGCTCGTCACCGATCGCGGCAGCGATCTCCGCTACCTCCTCGCCGAACGCGTCGAGGTCGGAGAGCGGATCGGTCACCGCCCCGGCGTAGTCGACCGCGTGGGAGGAGGTGGCGACGCCGTTCGGGTCCCGGTCGAGCGCGATGACGGGGACGTCGTGACGGGTGAGCGCGCGGGCGACGCCGAGGCCCGTGATATGTGCGTTCGCGACGAGCGCCGGTGGACG
>SKWB01000389.1 GCA_007129135.1 Halococcaceae archaeon
CGCGCGCGATGCTCGCCGAGAGCTTCGACCTCGTACTCGACGACTCGATCGGGATCGACGTCTGGGACAGCACCTCCGAGGTGCGGTACATGGTCGTGCCCCAGCGCCCACCCGGGACCGACGATCTGGACGAAGCGGAGCTCGCCGAGCGGGTCACGCGCGACGCGATGATCGGCGTGGAGCGTCTCGCGCCATGAGACTGGAGGACGCCCGCGGCGCGGACGGGCTGCCGACCGAGGGCGATGACCCCGTCTTCGACGCGCCGTGGCAGGCCCGCGCGTTCGCGCTCGCGGTGGCGACGACCGACACGAGCCCGCTCGACTGGCACGCCTTCCAGGCGGAGCTCGTCGCGGCGATCGAGGACGGGGTCGGCGAGGACCGCGACGACACGGAGGAGGCGTACTACCGGCAGTGGCTCACCGCGATCGAGACGCTGCTGGTCGAGCGAGGGACGGTCGACGCAGGGGAACTCGCCAACCGGGTCCACGAGTTCGAGGCGGGCGAGCGCGACGCCTCGGAGTTCGTCGAGGGCGACTCGCACGGACACTCGCACGATCACTGATACGGACCGTGTGTTGGTACCGATCTCCGGCGGATCACGTACCCCGGAGGGCACTCAGACTCACCGGCATCGCTCCGAATCCCGGTCCCGAGTCGAACCAACCCTCAGACGTAGTTCCACGCCATATCGCCCGTGACCGGGAGGCCGTCGGTGTCACCCTTGTACGCCTTGACCGTCAGGATCAGCCAGAGCACGAAGACGGCCGGTGCCAACAGCAACGAGAACAGCCCGACGAAGATCGCGAACAACGCGCCGACGAACGGGATGGCCTCGAGGAAGATCCCGAAGACCGACAGTCCGATCGACAGCGCGAACAGTCCGCCGAAGACGATGATGCTCTGGACCGCGTGGAACCGGACGAACTCGTTGTCCTCCTCGATGAAGTAGAAGACGATGGCGAGCAGTGGCGCGAACAGGTACGCCAACGCCCCCACGATGTTCTCGTCCAGTCCACCGACCGACGTCCCCCGCTCGCTCGTCGCCGGTTCCGAACCCGTTCGGTCGCCGCCCGGTTCCGTTTCGATCGTCGTGTCATCGGTCGCCATTTCTCTCCCCCGTCACCGTCGAATACCGGACCACACATAACAAGTTTTCCCTGGGGTTTCCCGAGGCGTCGGCGCCGCCCCTCAGAGGGGTGACCTCGGCGACCGAGGTCGGGGTGTCCGTCCGTTCGAGAGCACCGGGGTCCTACGCCCGATCCGTCGTCACCTCGGAGTCGGGTTCCTCGCCGGCGAGCACGCGCGCGACGTCCGCCGCGACCTCCCGGCTCAACTCCTCGCGCGCCGGATCGGAGTACCAGCCCGCGTGCGGGCTGAGAATGACGTCCTCGAGGTCGAACAACGGCGACTCCTCGGGCGGCTCCTCTACGAGCACGTCGAGACCGGCGGCACTGATCTCTCCGCTCTCGAGGGCGTCGGCCAGCGCCCTCTCGTCGACCAGCCCTCCGCGGGCCGTGTTGACGAGGATCGCGGTCTCTTTCATCGTGGCGAACGCGTCGGCGTCGAACAATCCCTCGGTCTCGTCGGTGAGCGGTGCGTGGATCGAGACGACGTCCGACCGCGAGAGCAGCTCCTCGAACCCCACGGGCGTGACGCCGGCGCTCTTCAACACGTTCTCCGGGAGGTAGGGGTCGTGGCCGACGGCATTCCAGCCGAAGCCGACGGTCATCGTCGCGAACCGCCGGGGGATCCGTCCGAAGCCGACGAGGCCGACCGTGAGCTCCTGGAGCCGACCGATCGGCCGCCCGACCCGCCAGTCCCACTTCCCCGCTCTCACCGACTCGTCGTACCGGGGAAGGCGCCGGAGGCAGGCGAGCGCGAGCGCGAGCGTGTGTGTCGCCACCTCGTCCAGACAGTAGGCGGGGACGTTCACCACGGTGACCCCGCGCTCGGCCGCGGCCTCGACGTCGATGTTGTCGACGCCGATCCCCGCCCGCCCCACGACGCGAAGCCCCTCCAGCTCCCCGATGACCCGCTCGGTGACGGGCGTCCCCGCGTCGACGATCAACCCGTCGGCGTCGGCCGCGTTCTCGATCACCGCTTCCTCCGTGTCGAGAGCCACGGGGATCAGCTCCGCGTCGACCGCCGAGAGCGCCCGTTCCTGCTCCTCGACGTCGACCGTCGCCGCCTTTCCGTCGCTCTGGTAGACGCGATACTCCATGCCCCGCCCGACGGGGCCGACCGCCCTAACCGTTCACCCGGCGAGAAACCGCCGCACGCTCGTGTCGAAGCCTCGCTTTCGCTCCTCGAACGCGCCGTGACCGGTCCCGCGAAGCAGCCTGAGCGTCGCGTCCGGGATCCGCTCCGCCGTCTCCGTCAGCAGGCCGACCGGGAAGAGCGGGTCGCTGTCGCCGCCGATCACGAGCGTCGGCACGTCTATCCCGGAGAGCACCTCGCGCCCGTCGTGCTCGAGACACGCGGTCGCGGAGACGAGGAAGTCGTCGGGAGAAGTGGGTCTCGAGAGAGCGTCGAGTGGAAGGCGCGCGAGCGCGCCGTAGGCGACCTGCCTGCGACGGGCGGCGTACGTCACCCGGATCGTATCCCGATACAGCTCCCCCCAGCGCTCCTCGCGGCCCTGCTCCCGCCAGCGCTCGACCGTTCGCCTCCCCTCCTCGCCCAGCCGATACGCGGCGACGCCGATCACGAGCCGTTCGACGTTCTCCGAACGCTCGGCACCGAGGTGTTGGGCGATCAGGCCGCCCATCGAGACGCCGAGGACGTCCGCGGGGCCGAGCTCCTCGAGAACCTCCGCGTAGCCCGCCGCCATCTCCCGGGTCGACGTCCCCGGAGCGATCCCCCTGGGTCGGCTCACCACGTGGACGGTGTGGGTGTCGGTGAACGGCCGGTAGTACCGGCGAAGGACGAGTCGGGTGAGCCACGACGGCTCCGCGAGCCCGAGCGCGTCACCCAGTCCCGGCAGGACGATCAGGGTTCGCGAGCCGTCGCCGACGGTGATCGTCGGATGGCCGGCGACCTGCTCCCGGTTCATGGCTCGACGATGGCCTCGGCGGTCGTGAGTTCCCCGCTGGTCACATGTACCCCAGGTCGCGAAGCCGGCCCATCAGGTCTTCCTTGTCCTGGGCGCGGCCCTCGCGCTCGGTCGTCCCCTCCAGGTCCTGCAACCACGCCGGCCGCTCCGCGCTCTTTCCCGACCCGCCCTGCGTGCCGAGCGAGCGAAAGCCCTCGAAGTACTTCGGCGAGACCGGGAGGTCCTCCGGTACCAGGTCGTTCGGCAGGTCCTCGGAGCTCTCGGGGACGTATCCCACGGGAAAGCCCTCGACCAGGTCGGGGACGACGAAGCGCCAGAATGCGTCCCAGACCGCCCGCTCGTCGAACCCCAGGATCGGGTGGACCCGGTCGTGCGGGGGGTACTTCCCGGAGTCGTGTCGCGGGCTGAAGAAGGTCTCGTCCGCGCGGGCATCCTGTTCGTCCCAGCGCACGCCCGAGAAGACACCGTCGAAGCCCTCTCTCTCCAGAATCTCGTTGAGCGCGACCGTCTTCAGCAGGTGGTTGCCCTCGTAGCTGTCGGCGGTGAATTTCAGCGTATCACCGTCGTACTTCAGCTTCTCCCGCAGCTCCCGCCGGTTCGTCTCGTTCAGGTCGGAAACGGGGACCTCGTCGCCGGGCTCGAGGCCGAGCGAGCCGAAGTCCTCGTTCCTCGCGTAGCGCAGGTCCAGATCGAGCCGGTCGGCCCACCGTTCGGCGAACGCGAGCGTCTCGGGGAAGTGCTCGTAGTGGTCGATGAACACCACGGGCGGGACCTCGTGGTCGAACTCCGCACAGACCTCGAACAGGAAGTAGAGCACGAGCGTCGAGTCCTTCCCACCGGTCCACATCACCGCGGGCTTTTCGTACTGCTCCAGGGCAGTGCGCGTCACCTCGACGGCCTTTCCGAGTTTCTCCTCCAGCGTCGGGTAGTCCTCGGGACCCTCGTCTGCGCCGTCGGTGTAGTCCACGTCGACGTACTCCGGAAATCGCGTCATTCGTCGGGGAGAGACGTTTTTCTCGGCTATCTACCTTCTCATACGACGTGGGAGAAGCGGCAGGGTAGGCACGACGGCTGTTTCGCGGGGGACGAATCGCGCGGTACGTCGCCGTCGATCCCGTGGGGATTCCTCGACACACCGGGCGTACGAGTTTCCATCCGTTCCGACACAACAGACCGTGGATGTGTCGAAATCGCCGTGACCGATACAGAGGGTGAGTTCAGCGAACGGATAACGAGAACCGGTAGTGGGGTCGTCCACGATTTCCTAGATCAGAACTACAACACGACTGACCAGAGTCGGTGATCAAAGTACCCGCAATCGGTAGCCTTCGAGCGCAGTCTCATCGGTAATTCGCCCGGCTCCGGACGCGGCGTCAACCAGCTCGGCGACGAAATCCTTGGGCACCTCCACGCTGATAAAATCAGATCCGTCTCGGCCGGTGGTTAGTCGTGCCATTGTACGGGCAGTGCCGTCGTCGTTGTAGATGCTCCCAACACGGTCGTCGCCACGAATGAACCGAAGAGTCACGTCTCTCGGTTCTATTGTGTCAAACGACACCTCAAACACTCGGTCGCTACCATCGATTCGAGCGATCATGTGTCCGTCGTGTTCGGTAATCGTAGTTTCCATTCCCCATCTACGACTTCGACGCGTATAGAATCGAGACACGGAGCCATCCGAACCGTTCTAAGTTATCACGTTTTCAGCAGCCATCGCTGGCAGCGAGCAACTGCTCTGCCATCACGGGGGTGTTCTCGCACAGTCGAGGGGTGGGGGACTCGTACCGTGTATGTATAGAAGTGATGGGGTGTCGACTCGGACGCGAGGACCGTGAGACGTGCCCGGAATCGGCTTCGAGGGACCGCGACGGTGACCGAGCTCGGTGAGACGCTCTCGACGGTGTGGGCCGATGTGGACGGAACCGTCCTTCCGGTGTCGATCACGGCCCTTCCGGTGTCGATCACGGCCGAGAGGGCGGCGCGGCTGGATCTGGCAGGCGGCGACGACGTGACCGTCCGGGGCAGGGTGACGGCGACTCGACCCCTGGTGCACGCTACGGACTAGATTGGTATATGAGTCGACGGGTAGACGCTGAGGAGAGCGCCGGCCACCGCCGCCTACCCTTCGGCCGCCGACCGATCATCGTCCCGTAATGGAGAGCTGTGACCATCGTTGCGGGCCTGAGTCCAAGCCGGATAAAGTTCCAGTACGGCGATGAGTGAGAGCACGATACCTGCGGCGACCATCATCGTGTCCGGGTCGATATCGAAGGTGTCCATGCAGGTGTATCGGGCCGTGATCGTGTAACTGTTTGGTAAATGTTGGCCCGCAGACTGGATGGCGCCGAATCGACCGGCATCCGAACGGAGAGAGTCGTGACGGTGGGCGCACGCGAGCGTCCTGATGTTCGCCATTCTCACGATCGTCATCTCAGTGTTCATCTTCCTTACAATCCGCAGAAGCGAGGGGTAGAGGGTCGCGTGAGCCGAACTCGCAGTGGCGGCGAAGCGTGGAACCCCGGGGCGATTCAGGCGGTAATAAGCGAAGCTATTAGTGTATGTAGGACTATATTATAGTATGAGCGAAACAACCGAAGAAGGCGTGAGCGAAACCGTCGAAGGAGCCGGTGCCAACGGTCTCAGCCCCGCCGTGTTGGCATCAGTCGGCTCGGTCGCCCTCGCGTTGTACTTCTACTACGTGCGCGGCGACAAGCAGCGCGGTCAGTTCGTTGGCCTCTGGCCCGTCACGATACTCGGCCTCGCGTCGTACTTCAAGCTCGAGGAGATTAGGCAGGCGCTGTCGGCGAGCGACGAGTAGAGTGGACGAAGCGGTCACGTCGGTTACGCTCTTACTACCATTCACCTCACACGGGCCCGGTCCTGGAGCTTCCGACACCCGACCCGTCGCACGGACCGGAAGCGGTCGTTGAACGCCAGACCGACGGGTTAGCGGCGACCAACGACCGTTCATTTCGAGATCGCTCTCTAGCCGCAGGTCAGCGTGCGGATGAACTCGGGAGCCGTGGTATCGAGACATTCGAAAACGTTATTTCCGAAGGCTGTATCCTCAATTGTAATATCGTGCGGAACAGTAGGCTTCTCCGACGACGCTGGCGGCTACGGTGTCATTTCGACTGACGACGGCGACCTCGACGGCGAGGACGTGTTCTTTCACACGGTGGATATCGGCGGGGAGGGCCTGGGGGAGGGTCTCGAAAGCGAGGTCGATAACGAACCATTCCCCGAGAGACGGCTGCGCGACGAACCTCGTCCACAACTAACGACTACTTTTGCCCTCGACGACTTTTCGACGAGTCTCATCGATTACGAGGGCGACCATTTCCTCACGCTTGCTTGCGAATTCGAGGGATAGGTTAGTAGAAAAACCTGATATATCAGCTCGAACCTAATGCAACTTATCTTCCTACAGTATCTATGACAAATCATGCTTGAACCTATGACGCAAAGCAGCCGGGCGACGGGAGGTGGACCGTAGATGTGTACGCGGTTGGTGTATCTTGGACCGGAGGAAATCGTTCTCACCGGCCGGTCGATGGACTGGCACGACGAGATTGGAACGAATATCTGGGTATTCCCACGTGGGATGGAGCGAACGGGCGAGGTCGGTCCGTCTGCGATAGCGTGGACCGCGGAGTACGGCAGCGTCATCGCTTCTGCCTACGACATTGCAACGACTGACGGGATGAACGAGGCTGGACTGGCCGCGAACGTCTTGTGGCTCACCGAATCCGATTATCCCGAGTGGGACGGCGACACACCCGGACTGGCGATCTCGCTGTGGGCGCAATACGTCCTCGACAACTTCGCGACGGTCGCCGAGGCAGTCGAAAACCACCGGAAAGAGGAGTTCGTGGTCGTTTCAGACGAAATCCCCGACGAAGGCCGCCTCGCCACTCTGCACCTGTCCATATCGGACGTAACGGGTGACAGTGCCATCCTTGAGTACATCGACGGCGAGTTAACGATCCATCACGATCGGAAGTATCAGGTGATGACTAACTCCCCACCGTTCGACCAGCAACTCGCACTCGACGAGTACTGGTCAGAGATCGGTGGAGCCGTCATGTTGCCGGGTACGAATCGTCCGGCTGACCGATTTGTCCGTGCGAGTTTCTACGTGGACGCACTCGCGCAGACCCAGGACCGTCGGGCCGCGACGGCGAGTGTGTTCGGTGCGATCCGCAATGTCTCCGTGCCGTACGGAATCAGTACGCCGGATGAACCGCACATCTCCTCGACGCGCTGGCGCACGGTCGCCGATCACCGAAATAAACGCTACTACTTCGAATCCGCACTCTCGCCGAACGTCTTCTGGCTGGACCTCGACGGAATCGACTTCGACGCTAATACTGAGGTTCTGTCGCTGTCACTCGGTGCAAACCAGGCGAACGTCTTCGCTGGCGACGCCACCGATGACCTCGTCGAGACTGAGCCGTTCGAGTTTCTCGGTGTTCCCGCTCTCTCGGGCTCGTAGCGATCGAAAGCACACACTTATATTTTCAAACGCAACTCAATCGATAGGGAGAGTTCTTTTTATTTTAAATAGTGCCGGTGGGTGGAGACGGTTTAGTTCATCGAATTTGAGAGGTGAGGAGGCACTCAACGAAATAGTACCTTTGATACACAATAGGCACCTCGTGTAGTGAATATATTCTATACGGACCGATCCGAACAGCCGTTTTGTTGGGAAGCCACTGTGCAAGATACGCGCCCTGTATCTCTCACCATCTCTCTGCCGGCCAGCAGAGAGTAACCGGTCGAATCACCGACTTCTAGCTCGACTCGACTCGTCCGATCTCGGTGCACCCGGCATCCACAGAACGGGGCCGGACTACAACCATCCCTGGAGAGCCTACGCGGTCCCGCGGTTACGTCACGAGACCAGTTTCGGTGACGACGATCGATCCCGCCGTCGCTGGACCGAAGACCGCGAGCGTTCTCCGGCCACGAGCCGTGTTCGGTGTGAACGCGTTCCCGACCGCTTACATGTAGCCGAGGTCGCGAAGCCGGCCCATCAGGTCCTCCTTGTCCTGGGCGCGGCCCTCGCGCTCGACGGTGTTCTCGACGTCCTGGAGCCAGGCGGGGTCGTCCGTGGACTTCTGCGTGCTGACCTCGCTGCCGAGCGACCGGAAGCCCTCGAAGTACTTCGGGGAGACCGGGATGTCCTCCTGTTTGACGCCCTCGGGGAAGTCGTCGTACGCCTGCGGGACGTAGCCCTCCTCGGGGTAGTTCTCCACCGTGTCGGGGACGACGAAGTACCAGAAGGCGTCCCAGACGGCGCGCTCGTCGAAGTGGAGGATGGGCTGGATTCGGTCGTGCGGGGGGTAGATCTCGGGGTCGTGGCGCGGGCTGAAGAAGGTCTCGTCCGCCCTCGCGTCCTGTTCGTCCCAGCGCACGCCCGAGATCACGCCGTCGATGTCGTGCTCTTCGAGCGAGTTGTTGAGCGCGACCGTCTTCAGCAGGTGGTTGCCGACGTAGGTGTCGAGCAGGAACGGGAAGCTCTCCTCCTCGTACTCCAGCAGGTCGCGGACGTGGTGGCGGTTCTGCTCGTTCAGCTGGTCGATCGGGATCTCGTCGCCGGGGACGAGGTCGTGTTCGTCGACGTACGCGCCGACGTCCTCGTTGCGCGCGTAGATCACGTCGAGGTCCCACTCGTCGGCCCAGTGGGCGACGAACTCGTGGATCTCGTCGAAGTGCTGGTAGTGGTCGATGAAGACCGCCGGCGGCACCTC
>SKWB01000138.1 GCA_007129135.1 Halococcaceae archaeon
ACTACGGGTAAGCCTCCCATGCGTCGCTGTCCTGATGCCATGTATCTCACCTGCAATGTCGTTAGCGGTTCTATATAAGCGTTTCTGTACGGGGCGCCGTGTGCTTCGGGTTCGCACTCCCTGAGCCGAGCGATAGTCACCCTATCTGCGGGGAGGACCGGCCGTCGCTACCGCCAGTCGTGGCGTTCGACCGCCCGGTCCCGGCGCATCGACAGCCCGTTCGGGTTTCGCGTGGTCGTTCGGTCGCGAAACCGGGCGGCGAGTCCGTCCTTTCCGCCCCTGAGGACGCTCTTCGAGATACCGACCCCGCCGCCGATCCACTCGCTCGGGCCGACCGACCCGCCGAGGACGCTCCGACCGGCGCTCGCGCCGTCGCGGAGGGTGTGGCCGGCGATTCGCCGGACGACGGTCGGTCTGAGACCGTAGTTCTTCGCCAGCCTGTAGGCGAGCGAGCGGTACTTCCACGCCCAGCGGCGGTACTCGCCGTCGGCGCTCGGGAGCTGTCGGGCGTCGCGTTCGCCGCCGTCGGCCGAGTAGGGCCCCCTCACGCTCATCCCGGGGAGCCACTCCACCGAGCGCTCCTGTGCGGCCAGCCGGTGGGCGGCGTCGCGCGCCCCGCCGGTCTCCAGGTACTCGTCGAAGCCGTCGAGCGAGAGCGCCGTCTCCCGGGTGAACGCGACGTTCCCCCCGGCGAAGTAGCTCACCTGCCGGCCGGCGATCCTGCGCGACTCGGGTTCGTCGCCGGTCGCCCCGCCGCGAACGGTTCGCCGCGTGGGGCCGGTGACGCAGTCCGCCCCGACGAGCCCCTCGCGTAGACTCGTCTCCCAGGCCGGCTCGACGCGGTGGTCCTGGTCGACGAACGCGACGAGGTCGCCCGAGGCGACGGCGAGTCCCGCGTTGCGCGAGACGTTGATGTTGCGCTCGGGGAGTTCGACGAGCACGTCGACGTCCTCGCGGCCGTGGACCATGCCGCTGGTCCCGTCGGTCGAGGGGCCGTTGACGACGACCACCTCGCTCTCGGTGTGCTCGGAGAGGGCGTCGAGACACTCCGTCAGCCGCTCGCGCCCGTTGAGCGTCGTGACCACCACCGAGAGCTCCATGAGGCTCTCCTCTCGCCCGAGAACAAAAAGCCCGGCGCTCTCAGCGGGTCTCCGAGCGGCTCGCGGTCACCTGACCCGCGTGGTCCAGTAGCTCACCGAGGCGAACCGGTCGCTCGCGGCGGTCCCCTCGAGCCGTTCTTCGAGGCCGTAGAGCGCGCCGGCGATCGATCCGGGGACCGCGCGGTAGAAGCCGTAGGGGAGGAGGAAGTCGTGTTCGGCCCGGACCAGGTCGAGGCCCGCACGCTCGACCAGGTCGTGGACGTCGCGGTCGGAGTAGAGCCGGGAGCCCATCGGCAACAGCCAGTTGTAGACGGTGCGCGTCGAGCGGTCGTTGAACGTGTCGAAGACGATCTCGCCGCTGGTCACCCGACGCATCTCGGCGAGAAACCGCTCCGGGTCGGGGATCAGGTGGAAAAAGCGCATCGCGAACACCGCGTCGAAGTGGTCGTCCGGGAACGGGAGGCGCGCGGCGTCGCCACGGATGAACTCGACGCGGTCGTCGACGCCCAGCTGTCGGGCCTTCGCCCGGCCCTGTGAGAGCATCGCCGCCGAGATGTCGAGGCCGGTGATGTCCGCACCGCGCTCGGCGAGCATCACGGTGAACCGGCCGGTGCCACAGGCGATCTCGAGCACCCGTTTGTCCTCGAGCGGCGAGAGCGCGTCGAGCACCGCCTGTTTCTCGCGGCGATCGATCAGACGGCCGCCGCGTGAGAAGCGCTTGTCGTCGTACTCCTCCGCGACCTCGCTCGTCTGGTACCACTCCTTCCCTTTCACTATTCACACGTACTCGACCCGGGTGATAAAACGATACTGAAACGAGTCACTCCCCGCCGGTCGCGACCCCCGCGACCTCGATGCGGATGATCACCCGCTCGCCGTCCTCCTCGCCGTGGTGTGGGTACTCGGGGACGTCCATGTAGCGCTGGGCGAGCGAATCGATATGCTCGACGGCACCCTCCTCGGTCACCTCGACCACCTCGCCCCGGATCGAGACGTATCGGTACGGGTCGTCCGGATCGAGGATCGAGAGCCCCACCTTCGGGTCCGCCTCGACGTTTCTCTCCTTCTGCCGGCCGCGGGCGGTGTTCACCAGCACGTCGCCGTCGTCCGAGTCGATCCAGACGGGCGTCACCTGGGGCGTGCCGTCGGGCATCAGCGTCGCGAAGTGGGCGAACGACTCGCGCTCGAAGAGGTCCCGGTGGCTCTCTGGAATGACCATCTCTCACCATCTCCCCGGCGGAACAAAAACCCGCCCGACCGTGCTACTAGTACACCTTAAAGCATCCCTATTGTTTTGACACACATATAGCCAACGCTTACCACGAGTAGCCGACCAGAGATGAAGTATGAGCACCAGTACGGTCGACGAGCGGGCGCGGTCGGGGGAGGAGCTCCTCACGGACGAGGAGTACAGAGAGCGGTTGATCGAGCTTCCCCCGAGCGCGAAGCTCGTCGCCAAAGTGCTAGAGGGGGAGTCGCCGCTCTCACAGGGCCAGCTCGCCGAGGAGTCGTTGCTCCCGGACAGAACGGTCAGGTACGCGCTGAACAGGCTGGAGGAGGTCGGCATCGTCGGCTCCCGCTACAGCTTCCGCGACGCCAGGAAGCAGGTCTACTACCTGCACCGATAGCGCGGACGGACAGTGTTTTTTTCACGGGAGCGAGACCGATCGGTGTGAGTTCCATCGTCAGCTTCGCCGTCCCGACGGCGACGAGCGCGCCGACCGGTGCGACGAACACCTACCTCGTCGGATCTCGGGGGTCGATCCTCGTCGATCCGGCCGGCCGGACCCCGGCGCTCGACCGGGCCGTCGACGAGCGCTCGGTTGACCACCTCCTCGTCACACACACCCACCCGGACCACGTGGGGGCGGTCGCGGAGTACGCAGCGACGACGGGGGCGACCCTCTGGGCGCACTCACGGTACCGAGACCGGTTCGAGCGAGCGACCGGTGTCGAACCGGATCGGACGTTCGCCGACGGCGACGAGGTCGTGAGTGGGGACGGAACGCGAGTCGTGGTCGTCGAGACGCCCGGCCACGCGCCGGACCACCTCGCGTTCGTCGTGGGGGAGTCGGCGCTGGTGGGCGACCTCGCGATGGCCGAGGGGAGCGTCCTCGTCGGCGACGACGGCGATCTGTCGGCGTACCTCACGTCACTCGACCGGCTGCTCGCGCTCGCTCCCTCCCGGTGCTATCCCGGTCACGGTCCCCCGATCGAGGAGCCCGAACCGACGCTGTCGCGACTGATCGACCACCGCAGAGAGCGCGAGCGACGGGTGCTTGCCGCGGTCCGGAGCGGGTGCGAAACGGTCGATGCGATCGTCGAATCCGCGTACGAGAAGGACCTCTCCGGGCTCGAGGAGCTCGCCGCGCAGGCGGTCCGCGCCCACGTCAGAAAGCTCGCGTCCGAGGGGGAGATCGAGTGGGACGGCGGGTGTGCTCGCACGGTCGACTCACGCGACCGTTAACCGGAGGGGTGGACCGGCTCGCCTCGAGTCTCCGGTTCGGGACGAGTGGCCCGAAGACCGCACCACGACGACCACGGGCCGACCCCGATACGGACTGCTGTCCCTGGGTCCGCTCGGATCGAGAGACGGGTTGCGGTCCCACCGGTACGGACGGATAGCAGTCGGCACGACTCCTCGCCCGTCACGCGTGACCACCCGTCGTGAAAGACCGAGTGGAACTCGTCGGAACTCGATACTGGTTTTTCGTTCTCACTCCGGTAGAATCGGCGGGATGTAGTATACACTCGAAGGGAAACGACCACGTGTAGGTGAAGACCGATGTCCGACGACCCAATCCGTTCCGCGCTCGGGGGTAGCTCCGGGTCGTGGATCGCGTTCGCCCGCGTCTTCGTGGGCGTGTTCTGGCTGTACGAGGTACTGATCGGTGGCCGCTGGAAGCTCGGGCTTCCCGGCTACGGCACCAACCCCGAGTGGGTCGGCTTCGCCGCCGGCGCGGACATGGTCCGCCTCGGCGAGCGCGCGATCGAACTCGGCACCTGGGAGTGGTACGCGATCCTCTCCGAGGCGGTCGTCTTCCCGTACGCGGGACTCTGGAGCAACGTCGGCACGTTCGTCCAGGTCGCGCTCGCGCTCGGGCTGATCTTCGGCTTCGGCGTCAGACCGCTGCTCCTCGTCGTGATCGTCCAGGAGCTGTTGATCCTCCCGCTCGGAACGGTCCGGATCTCGCCGTTGCTGGTGATCGGCAGCGTCTTCGCGTTCGGCGCGAACGCCGGGCACTACTACGGACTCGACGGGTGGATCGAGGCCCAGGGCTACACCGGCCTCAAGGGTGCGATCCTGAACCCGATCGCGGAGATGCCCCTTCCCTCGCGCGAGTACTGGCCGCCGATCGCCGCCGGCTTCGCGATCCTCGCGCTCTACCACGTCCTCGCGATCGGGACGATGCCCGAGGGCCGGCTCGAACTCGCCGCGATGGAGTTCGCCGCGCTCTTGGGCGTGGCCGCGATCGGCGTCGCCTACGCCTACAAGGGCGCTGACACGGTGCGGCTCTCGGCGGACCTGGTCCGGCTCTTCGTCGGCTACCGGGTGCTCCACGAGATATTCGTCCGCACGGAGCCGGGGATCAACGGGCTTCCCGGCTGGGCGCCCGCCGCCGAGCAGGCCGAACTGTTCGCCGAGATCGCGACCTACCACTGGGCCTCCGCGGGGGCGTTCATCGAGGCCGTCGTCATCCCGTACATGGGGATCTGGGCCGCGGTCTTCGCCGTGGTCAACACGGCGCTCGCGCTCGGACTGCTCGCCGGCTGGCGGGTCCGCGAGATCAGCGCGCTCGGGCTGGCCTTCACGGGCTTCCTGATGGCGCTGGGGTTCACCAGGTACGCGCCGTTCGTCTTCGGCTACCTGTTCGTGACGATGGCCTTCGGGAGCACGTACCTGAGCCTCGACGCGGTCGCCGGCCGCCGGGTCGAGCCGATGGCGATCGGCTACTACCTGGTCCCGGTGCTCGCGGCGGGGGCGTTCGCCACCGGACTGATCGCCCTCACGGTGGGCAACGTCCCCGGCGAGTACATGACCGATCTGGTGGGGGTCGTCCCGACGATGCTGTTCGTCTTCGCGGCGATGCTCGCCTGGGTCGGCTTCGTCCAGCACGGCGGGAGAGAGCGCCTCGCGTTCGACCTCGATCGGGTCCGCGACGGCACCGTCTGAGCCGAGACCCCTCCACGACTCCGACCCGTTCTCCCGGCAAAAAAAGAACACCAACGAAACGCTACTTTTTCCGGGTCGTGCGCCGAGACCGCCAGACCGCGCAACGCAGTTGCCCCCGTCAATCGTCTCGGAGCTGTGATGGATGGACAGCTACCCATCGACAGACGAACCGTACTGAGACTGGCCGGCGGCGCGGTCGCCTGCGGCGCGCTCGGCGGGCAGACGGCCGCCGCTGACGACGAGAGCGGATCTGAGCCGGGATCACGGCCGAGCATCGACCTGTTCGAGATCGACGCGATCAGGGAGTTCGAGGGCGAGGTGACGTGGGAGGTCTCGGACCCGGACGGCGACCTCGGTCGCGTCCGCCTACAGCTGCTCCCGCGTGAGGGCGTCCCTCAGCGGAAGGTTGTCGACGAGGTCACCGTCGACGTGAGCGGCAGGGAGGCGGCAGGGGTGACGACGCTCGTCGATCGAGAGGAGTCGAGAATCGCCCGCTACGACGTCCGCCTCGACGTCTTCAGAGAGGACGGCGACGAGTTCGTCCGCGGATCACGGACGAACGTCGTCGTCGAGTTCGACGACGACACGCCCGATCCGGTCCTCGACCGGTTCGACCTGGAGCCGATCGACGATCGAACGGTCGCGGTCGACTGGGAGGTGACCGATCCCGGAGCGGACCTCGAGAGCCTCCGGTTCGAGATGATCACCGCGGACGACGAGGGACTGGTCGTCGACCGGATTCACGTCGACCTCTCCGGGGAATCGGGCAGCGGACGCACGCTACTCCTCGACACCGTGGACAGCGCGACCGACGAGTACTCGGTCCAAGCGACGCTGTTCACCGGGAACAGTTCGCGGACTGGGCGTCGGAACGGGCAGGTCACGCTCCAGTCGGAAGGCGAGGATGACGACGACGAGGGTGACGACGACTGGGAGACCGGTCCGGCCATCGACCGCTTCGACGTGACCGACCGGAGCAACAACCAGTGGGCCCGTTTCGACGTCGACTGGGCCGCGAGCCACCCGGACGGCGAGCTCGCGACGGTCACCTCCGAGCTGCTGAGCCTCTCCGGGGACGTACTCGACTCGGAGACGACGACCACAGACGGGGCGGAGGCCGCCGGCTCGCACTCGCTCCAGTCCAGAGAGGCACTCGTGGCGAACGAGGTCCGCCTCTCGGTCGTCGACACCGATGGGATCGAGACCGAGGAGACGACCGGGGTCTGAGCCACGAGACCCACCTGAGGGGCCGGCCGGACGGAGCGGACCAGCAACCGAGGGCGGGGTTCCCACTGCCGTCCCGGTGGATCGATCCGAGCGACGGCCTTTTTCCGCCCGCCCCGAAGGGGGTGTATGGAGTCGTTCGAAGCCGAACTGGAGCGCGCCCGCGGACTCCAGGTGAACGAACTCGCCGACGCGATCGAGTCGATCGGCTTCGAGTGCACCCGCTGCGGTGCCTGCTGTACCAGGGAGGAAGACGACGAGCACACCGCGACGGTCTTCCCGGACGAGGTGCGCGATCTAGAGTCCGCGACCGGGAGCGAGTGGCGCGACGTCGCCCGGCCGATGCCGTACGGGATCGACGACGGCGAGGGCGAGACCTTCGAGTGGGCGTTACAGACAGCTCCCTGTGGCGACTGCGTCTTCTACGAGGAGAGCGACGGCGTCGGGGCGTGTACGGTCCACCCGGACCGCCCGCTCATCTGTCGGACCTACCCGTTCAGCGTCGCGCTCGGCGGGACGAGCCAGCCGATGGGCGAGCCGGTCGACCGGGAGGGACTCGTCCGAGCACACGAGTGTGAGGGGCTCGGACGGGCGATCAGTCGGAGCGACGCGGAGGCGCTCGCGGCGACGCTCAAGGAGCGAGCCGTTCGCGAGCTGGAGGAAGCGATCGCCGTGAGGGAGGCCTACGAGCCCGCCGCGGTGGAGGGGATCGTCGTTCACGACTCGGAGGGGCAGAAACGGCCGGACGGCTCCGACGCGACCTGACGGTTGGGCCGACACTTCTATTAGGATCGGCTTCGAGGGGACGCCCGGAGGCTCTACCCGTGGAAATCTCTGATAAGCTCCTGTGTCTGTTCAACGCCGACGTCACGGCCACCGACGACGGCTACATCGTCGAAGTGCCGCGCAGCGAGGTCGAGAAGGGGTCGGTCGACCCCGGCGAGACCTATCGCGTGGCGCTCATCGCGCGCGAGGCTCCCGAGGAGCAACCCTCGGAGTCGAAACGCGAGACCCGACAGGGCTCGGAACCCCAGCCCCCGGTCGAGATCGGCGAGGTACGCTACGTCGAGATCGAGGACATCGGCAAGCAGGGTGACGGTATCGCCCGCGTCGAGCGCGGCTACGTCATCATCGTGCCCGGTGCGGAGATCGGCGAGCAGGTGAAAGTCGAGGTAACGGAAGTGAAATCGAACTTCGCGGTCGGCGAGGTCATCGACGAGAGCACGATCTGACGGTGTCCGACCGCCCACCTTTTCTCGTCCTCACGAGCGGACGTACCGCCACAGGTCGGCCTCGACGCTGCTCGCCGCCGTCTCCGGCGAGTCGTAGGGGCGGCCGACGACGAGGTCGCCCGCGGTTCGCGATCCGACGCCGGGGATCGCCTGGAGTTCGTCCATCGTCGCCTCGTTCAGATCCAGCGGGTAGGGCACGCCCGTCACCGAGCGGTAGCCGTGATCGACGACGGCCACATCGAGGACCGAACCGAGCGGACGTTCGCCCGGTATCCCGACGAGGAGCGGGTAGGTGCCGAGCTGCCGGCCGAACGTCCGTCCGTCCTGGTGGTACTCCAGGTGGACGTTCTCCAGCACGGCACCGGGCGGCACCACCCGCCTGAGCATCGGGTTGTCGATCTCCTCCCTGATCTCGCGTTTGTACCGCTTGAACAGCGCCTTGTGATCGACCGCGATCTCCGCACCCGTCTCGCTCATCTCGGTACCGGCGAACGCCATCACCTGCCGGACGTTGATCCGTCTGAGCATCAGCCCCTCGTCGTAGATCCGCGTGAGAAAGTGCTTGTTGTGCTCGTAGGTCTCCTCTCGCTCGCCCTGCAGTCCGTGCAGCAGGTTGATCCCCGGAAGGAGCTTCGGCAGCCGTCGGGCGTCGCCTCCGGTGGAGGGTCCCGATCCAGGCTCCTCGCCCGGCCGCCACCCACCCTCCTCGTTGACGATCTCGACCGCTCTGAAACACTCCTCCGCAGTCACGTTCAGGTTGTTCTCCTCTTGAACGACGGGATCCGCGCTCTCGAGGCCGAAGGCAGCGGTGTCCCCCGGCGTGTTGTGCTCGGCGATCACCCGGATCCCCTCCCGCGAGGCCTCCGGCCACTCCGCGATCGTGATCGGGTTCATGTTGTCGAGGTGGAGGGTTTTCAGAGCGGGTGCGACCTCGCGGATGCCGCCGTAGAGCTCC